>JAOAJJ010000047.1 GCA_026414245.1 Candidatus Bathyarchaeota archaeon | reverse complement strand
GCGTAGATCTGAGCCTACGCTTGAAGACATATTTGTTAAGTTAACCAGGGAGGTTGAGTCTGCTTGAGGGTTGAGGACATAGTTGAGCTTTTTAGGGAGGAGCGCCCTCGAACCTCATCGGAGATTAGGCATGTTTGGGCTGTTTTCTGGGCTAACTTCAAAATATTTTTGTCATATAGGACTTGGGTTATAATGGAGACCATAAGCACAATCGCCTCCGTCGCAATGTATTCCTTCATGGGCTTGCAGGTTGATTCGAGAAGGGTTGCCTTAGCCGGCTACGGCGAAGTCGACTGGATATCGTTTGCTCTGGTCGGCGTCGCCACCGCAAATTATCTTTGGATGTGTATTAGTAGGCTGAGCCATTCCCTACAGCATGAGGTGCGTGAGGGAACTCTTGAGCCTATAGTTGCCTCACTAATAAACATGAGGTCGTATATTATCGGACAGTCGATTAGGGGCTTCCTGGTCAGCGGATACTTTATGCTCGGCGTCCTTCTTGTAGGCGTATGCGTCTTAAGGGTTCCATTAATAATAAGTCTTGAGACCACGCTATCATTTCTAGCAGTAATATTGCTTATGGTTTTAAGCTACGCGGGCATAGGCATAATGGCAGCCGGATTGATCCTCGTGTATAAGAAGGGTGACCCCCTCACATTCCTCTTCGCCAGCGTAACAGAGTTTCTAGGCGGGGTTCTGTTTCCGCTAAAGTATCTCGAGGTTTTTCCAGGACTTTATGCGGCGGCTATGCTCATGCCATACACTTATGCTTTAGACGCCGCCCGGAGAATATTGTTGAATGGCGCTACTATTTTTTCACCCATGGTTCTATGGGACATAGCTATGCTTGTCGCTTACAGCGTCATATTTATACCTATAGGTTTAAGGGTCTTCAGGTGGGGTGTTAACCGGATAAGGTATGAGGGGACTGTTGCAACATATTAGGGGGGTCTTCGGTTTTGGAGGTTGAGAGGCTCATAAAGATAATTTCTGAACATGTTCCTAGGAGGAGGACCCCCATATACCGCATTGTCTTATCCTTTGTTATGAGGGACTTCAAGATTTGGTGGACTTACAAGTTTTGGCTTCTCCTAGAGCTGTCGGGCATAGTTTTATTCGTTGTGACATATTATCTGTTTTCGCTTATCACAACCCCGCAGCGGGTTCAGGAGGCTGGCTACATGGTTGGCGGCTACTTTACTTTCGCGCTTATAGGCATAGCCTTCCAGCAGTACGTCCACTTCGCTGTTCAGAGCATAAATGAGAGCATACGTGAGGAGCAGTGGAATGGCACGATGGAGACTATACTCTCAACCGCAACGGACTTTAAGGTTTTCCTTTTAGGCGAGGTCTGCTTCTCGTTTATAGTCTCTTCAGCGCTCCTCCTGATGTCGCTTGCCATAGGCGTGCTTCTGGGAGCAGAATTCTATGTGACGCCATACTCGATTCTAACAGCGGCAATATTAACTGTTCTGCTTATCGCAAGCCACATGGACATAGGCATATTGAGCGCCGGCGTGATAATGAAGGTTAAGCAGGGTAGCCCGGTTACATGGGCTTTCTCATGGCTTAGCCAGCTCGTTTCAGGCGTATTCTATCCGCTTAGGCTTCTACCATGGTATCTTGAGTGGGTTGGGAGGGCTTTCCCGCTAACATACTCCCTAGACGGGATAAGGCTCTGCCTCCAATCCGGGAAGGATTTAGCTTCACCGGCAATACTCTCCAACATCCTAAGCCTAATCATCTTCATAGCCTTAATGACGCCCATATCACTCTATATATTCAAAATAGGATACGACGCCGCCAGAAGAGATGGCTCCCTAGGACAATACTAGGCAACCCACACTATTTCTGCAGAAGGCTAGATTCTTGCAGCGCCCCGCAAAACGCCCAGCGCATCGAGTAGAAATGCAGCAAGCCTTTAAAGGGCTCTGTGCCACGCATCTCCCCCGCAGCCTCCATTAACCTGAGAAAACAGGTCAGCGATCTCCAACCGGATCCACACGCTCCCCTCACATAAACCCTTAAATTCCCCCAATGAATAGATAAAAGGAAAGAATAAGGATATTGAAGCAACTCTTCTTTAAGTCACATAAGAGATAAGCAAATTAAGTCCTTTAAACGGGAAGCCTACTAACGTTCTCCCCTCATAGTTTAACATCATGCTTTAAAAGTGCGGCAAACAGAGCTCCCTTAAAGATCACCAAAGTATAATCCTTGAGCCCCCTGAGCCGCAGAGTATATGTAATGTTCCCCCAATATCGTCATCTACCCGCTCAAGGATCAGAGATAATATACTCCCCGCCGGTATCACGCTGATCTTCGGCTGAAAAGCAATATTATATTGGAGATGTTGGTTCGATTTGGGGACCCTAATCACCCTGCTACCAATTTCATAGAATTTGTTACCGGTGAAGAAGCCTAAGGTGACCTTAACATCTATAAATGCTTCTTCTCCTTTTTTAGCACCATCATTTTTAGTATATTTAGCATACAAAGCTATATTTATATTATCGCCGAGAAATAGCATTGGCGTCGTCTCCGTTGTGTTTCCAGAACGTTTATCGTGAGGATTATTAAGACGCGGCGTAATAGTTCCATTAACAGGAACTAACTTGAGTATAAATTCTTTTTCTTTCTTTGGATCTGTATGTTTCTCCTCTGGGGAGATGTATACGATGCGCCATTCAGGGGGTCTTGATTTTTCATAGACCGCTGTGATTGTTCCGTTGCTTAGGGCGGTGATTTTAGTGGATAGAGAAGCGGTGTTTCCTATTATTATGCGGTTTTGGATCTCCCAGTTCCTGAAGATGTACCCGAAGTCAGGATTATATGTTATCTCTAGTGTCTGATTATATGGAACTGGTAGATTATTTACCGGCAACCTATCAGATTTATGTGAGGTTCCGTTCGGAAACTTTATTGTAAAGGTTCCCTTGTTGACCGTATTGCCACCGTACTCTCGGCTAGTTAGATTTATGTAGCAGGCGGTTGGGGCAGTAAGCCTGGATGAATTATAGAGGGCGACTATGCTCGCACTGCCATAATTAAACACATTCACCATCGCAGTATTTCCATTCCGCGTAAGATTGATAGGGCCGCTGGAAGAGAAACCTATAGAGGTGTTTCCTTCAGGTGGTGTAAATGATATTTTAAGCGATTGAGCTTGGAAGAGTGATAGGATGTATGGTGGATTAGAGGTTGTTCCGTTAACTGTGAGGGTGCCTCCATTATCGACGATATTTGGCGTTGCCATATTATCGCTCATAAGGGTTAGAGTGCACGTGTATAGGTTTGCTGCAACAATTATATCATCGTTGGTGGTAACCTTTAGGGTGAAGCTTTCCGCAATTAAGCCGGTAGAATTGAAGAGCGCCTCATATATTCCCTGACCCATATATCTGAAATCTATGAGTCTGCCGGCGACGTCTTTGGTTCCATTAGCGAGCAACACTATATTGTCTTGCGTAAGGTCTGATATCGGCGTATTCCGCCCCTTCCCGCCCACCTGAACTCTGAATAGGATTGTCATATTGCTTCTCGCACTAGACAACTTTACTTCAGCGTCTACTATGTCGAGGTATACTGCTTTCAGCGAAGTCATGGCTAGATTCCTAAGATCGTAGGCTTCAACATCGATGCCGAACGTCGTGTAAACCACGCTCTTACCTCTTCCCTCACCCCACTCTATATCCCAACCCACATTCCTACCGCTGCTGTTCTCAGGCGCTAGAAAAATGTTTACGCCGAAGCCGCTGTAGGATTCCAGAGTAGCCCTAAGCCATTCCTGAATAAACTCCTCACCGGATCCTCCAGCTGAGCTAATGTCTCCGGTTTCAGAGTACTTTTGCGTAGCCTTCGCTAAGGCTCTCGCCATAGATCTTTCAAAGTCGCTCGCTATCGTTAAAACTAATTCGTCCACCGGCTCATAGGACACTTCAAGCCTACTTGTACCCAATTGGCTTATTGTAAGAACTAGAGAGAACATGAAGGCCGCTATTATAATAGCGGCTAGAATAATAAACTGGCCTCTTTTACTGCTTCTAAATCTATTCACGAATTATCATCTCTTGCTATGATAAGATATATTTGACATTATAAATATATATTTTATGATCTAATAATATAGACTACTTGGATGCAAGCCTAAGTTAGCCCAGCCCTCGCTAGAACGAGGCTTAAATAGTATATTTTCCCCTCCTTAGACGTGTAGATTATGCTGGCTGAGGCGACTTCGCTAGGGCTTTCGAAGACCCCTGATGGAGCATTAGAGATGGGGGGATATGGTCTCCATAAGCCTGAAGCATCCCGCTCACGTATCGTTAAGTTGAAGTATAAGTTTTGGGGCAATAGGTTCTGGAGAGCACTACGCAATTCAACTTCATTATATCGGCCCTCCTCAATGGACTCGTCGATTACTCCTGACTCAGCTAGGCGGTGTAGGACATTATATGCCAGCCTATCTAAGTCCACAGTCTCCTGCCTGAAAAATTTTTCAGATGAGAAGAGCATGAAGAATGCCGCTGTGAAGGCTATAAATATTAAGATTGAGGCTGTGACCGCCTCTATAATCCTCACCTGCCCAAGCCTATATCCGCCCTTCACTCAATCATCCTCCAAACCCTTAACCTAAGCGTGTAGGTGAAAAGCCCGATCTTTACGCTTCGCTCAAGCATGTAGGCGAGCGGCGGATAAACCTCTCCGGCTAAAGAACCATAGCTTTTGGGAACAGTTTTATATGCGACTATAAGGTTGTTGTCCTCATTCAGCGTAACCACAGCGATAACGTTTGGCTCCACATGGCTCACATTATATAAATTATAGTTTCCTACAGGATAACCCCATGGTTTCAGATTACATACCACATTCCTTAAAGTGAGGGATCCGTTGGGAAGCCTTACAGCAAATACCTGGAGGGAGCTGCCGCCGGTAATTTTAATGGGGGATAGGAGGAATCTCCCAATAAGTTGGCCGGTATAGGCATTGGAGCTGTAAACATGCGCCATTTGTACGCCATTATGGTCGGCGATCACTATTAGAAGATGTGGGCTAAATGGAAAGCCAACTTTACATATCCCATCTCCATCCTCATCGGTTAAGCGGGCTACATTAAACCCTATTTTTCCATCCTGGACATGGAATGCTCCGGCAACAACACTTACATAGGAGGCGGGAGCCCCCTGCTCTGAGAGAATCTTGATGGTTGCGCTTTTCCCCTCCAGCGATACGCTTATGTTTAATGCCGGTATGAACTCTATTTTTATGCCGTAGTCTGAATCGAGATTTAACAACTCTAGAACTCTGCTTGGCGGCATATAGAGTTGGGCTGATACATCTTGGCTTAGCCTTTGAACTTTATCCGGGTCTAGGACGAAGGCGTCTCTGGTGAAGACCGATGATACCGCTAAGCCGAATGAGGATAGGCTCTCGGCTTTTACAGCTATGTTTTCTCCCCAGTCGCTAGGATCACCGGGGCTTAGGAGTATCTGAGCCATTATTTTCTGCGCCGCTATTTTAAGCTGCTCCATCCTGGATGTGCTTCCATAGAGGGTTGGCGATATGCCGGTTAAGAAGATTGCCGCTATAAGTATTGCAACGATTACTGTGGCTGCAAAGATATACTCGTAAATCTTCATTCTCCATTAAGCCTCCCTTAAACCCAAGCCAATATAAAGCACTCCCTCCCTATTCTCGCACCAGACAACGATGTTCGGGTTGCCTCCATAAACATGTTTTTTAGGCTTAATGCTGGGGTCGTTTAGGGCGAAGTTTTCATCCATAATTATCTGCACTTTTGTCGCCGGGCTAACTGGTATAGGCGACTTAGCATATAAGTTGCTTCTCCCCGGTATCTCCGCGAGAACATAGAGCCCATCACTATCGTTCACAAGCCTTATGGTATAGATTTTTCCACCTAGATCCGCTGGGAGCTTCAGCCCTTTCGAGACAGTTATGCTCTCATTAAGTATACCATACGTGAAGCTCGTTAGGCTTATTATATTTGAGAAGCTCATTGAAACGTATTCTGCAACCTGGTTTAACTGGGTTTTAAGGACGTTTGCCTCAACATAGCCGACAATTATCTGGTATGCTAGGACAACGGATACCGCTAACCCTATTAGGGCGACGGTTCCAATAATGTGCTGTATTGACACATGAACCATTCTCAGCCCACCTCACATTATGGAGACCTCTATGGGGATCTCTAAAACCCTGACTGTGAGGTTTCCCTGTAAGATGCGTTCCCCATATCTTTCATCCACTTCAACCCTGAGTATTGAGTTACCTGCAAGTTTACCTTGATATAGGGTTCTTACACCTTTATTCTGAACTCTAACCGTCACGGTTCCGGAGCCTCTGAATGTCCCGGGCTTTAGGCTGATAAGGTAGATGTCTACTGTTTTCAGGTCTCGGTTCTCTATGACCCGCACCCTATTATAATCTAACACTATCCATGCTCCGCCTCCAACCTCTATGCGGACATATCCTAGGGGTTTAGACATGTCAACGAGCAGCCCGCCTAGCTCAGTTAGGTTTGCTTCAGCCGTAGAGACCATGCTTCCCCCACGATACTTAACGACATAAGACTCCACTGTAATAGAATTTACACCCAGGCTTGAAACTATACTTATATTAATCACCCCGCCCTTGTATAGCCCTATCCCACCGCTCCTCTGGTTAAATTGCACTGAGCCTGCGGCTCCAGGCCTTAGGGATACGTCTATTATCGTTTTGTCTAGTAGGAGCATGGCTGTTTTAGCCTGCTCGAACTCGGAGTTTTGGATTTGGATTTCAAGCATGCTTGTTGCTATGAAGGAGGCGACTACTAAAATTATTAGCAGAGTTGCGGTTATTATCACCGTTGATATTACTGGTGAAACAGCCCTTTCACCGGTCATGGTTTTTAGCCCCTTGGAGCCCTCCGCCAATTTTCTCAGCATCCGCGCAACTTTCCTCCACGTGAATCTGCTAGAATGGTAGAATTAACCTAAAGAACCTCATGAAAACGATTGTTAACAGAGTTATTATTGTTAGTATTATTGCGTGTCTGAAGCCTGCTGAAACGTTTCCCGTGCTCACTTTCCCAGTCACTATACCCGTCAAATATGATTGGAAGACTAGTGCTGGAACAATCGTCGTTATTATCTGCATGTATTGTATTGGTGTGCGTGATATGGACATTATTGCCGAGTTCATGAAGTTTATTGTTATAAGCGTTGAGAAAACCATTATGGCTGAACCTATGTAGGGCATTATTATAAGCGGGCGAAGGGCAGCCATCTTCTCCTTCTCAAGAGAAGCCTGCATCTCTCCGAACCTTGCCATGGTCTCAAGGGTTTCAGGGCTTCCACCGCCGACCTCCGTCGCATCAACCAACAAGTAGAGGTTTATCAGCGCGAACCATGAGCTTATCCTCTTCCTCAAAGTTTCGTAGACAACTCTAAACGGTTGCCCCCAACGGAGCTGCCGGGCAACTATCCTCAGATGCTTGGAGAAGGCGCCGTAGGATCTTGTTGAGAGCTGGTTTATGCAGGCTTCCGGTGAAGCTCCGGTCTTCCTCGCCTCGGTTAAGTCTCTGAGGAAGTTCGTCACCTCTCTAACTATGCTTCTGCCCCTCTTACGGTTATAGTAGCTGTGGGAAGCTGCAGCTGGAATTGTGCCGACTATTAGGGCTATGCCTATGCCCAGCGACGGCTCGAAGCCACGCTCTAAACCCAGTAAGCTTCTGAGGAGCGTTAGGAAGTTCTTGAATTGGTCTGTGAAGGGCAGTAGGAGGGCTAGTTCGGGAATCATGTATATGAGGAACATTTCTAGGGTTAGGAAGAGCATTAATGGTAGGGAAGCCATGAAGATTTTGTATGGTGCGGTTTCATAGATGGGTTCTTGGAAGCTGGATAGGTCTGAGAGATATATGAAGAGCATTGATATAGCCGGTATGAGAATATACGCGTACATGAGGAAGTTTTCAGCTGTAAAGCCTCCCTGCCAGTATCCCTGGAAGGCTATGGATGTTAGATAAATAATGCTTACGCCGAGCGTTGAAAGTATCATTATCGCAACATAAGATTCCAGGAGCATAGCCGCCCTCTCGCCGAAAGCCCTTATCTTCGTGGCTAGATCCCTAAACATTGTTTCTGTCCGAGTTAGCAGGTAGTGGACTACGTCTCCACCAGTCCTAAGCGTGTGAACGTAACCTAAAAGAAACTCTTTATATTCTTTTGAGGGAACCTTTTCAGCGGACTTCTCTATTGCTGCCACCGGATCCATGCCTTTTAAGTGTACGTCAACCTCCATGAGCCTCGCTGTCTTAGATGTGTGTGGAAGAAGCTCGCATCTCTTCAGCCTCTTCAGGCTTAGGTAGGGGGACAGCCCGCCGGTCGCCATAACGCTTATGTAAGCTGCCATGAACGGCGCCTCCATGTCTAGCTTTGCAGCCCTATCCTGGGCTTTTATGCTTGGCAGCGCGTAGCCGATTAGTAGGATTATAATTGGCGCTATAGCTGCCGGGAAGAAGCCTGTAAGCCATATTATGGCTGCTGATGCGGCTGCCGATACTATTAGGAGGAGCCCTATTAATGATAGGTATGCTTCCGGATATATTCTTATTCCAGCTGCCTCTAGGCTGTCTTTCAGTCTAGACGGTTTTCCAGCATAAAGCATCCACATGAGCGCTTTTG
>JAOAJJ010000046.1:6924-8694 GCA_026414245.1 Candidatus Bathyarchaeota archaeon | reverse complement strand
TTGAGGATAACACCGTGACGATACGTGATAGGGATACATGGAGGCAGGTTAGGGCTGAAATAAATAAGCTGCCGCGGCTTATATACGATTATCTACGCTATAGACTCAACTTTGAGGATTTGGGCTCCGCCGTCAAGAATTAGGCGGCATTGAAGAATCAAATAGGTAGATTTTTAAACGATACTTACACTATCTCTTTAAGAAGGATCAACCATAGATATTGAGGTTGGAGGCCATACGATTGGTATTTCCGATAGAAGCTGAGCCGCGCGCTAAGAGAAGGGCTTTAAATCTCTGCCAAGACCATTTGAGAAAGGTGGTTGAGATGGTTCGTAGGACAGCGCAGCTGGTTGATAGCTTTGCTGCTGGAGACGTGGGCTCTGTGCTACGTTCATACGATGAGATTCAGAAGATTAGCGATGAGATAGCTGATTCAAAGAGGGCTGTTACACAGGAGATTGTTGAGGTCGGCGCCATACTGCTTAACCGCGAAGATTTTCTGAGATTCATATATGTTATAAGCGAGATAGCTGACTTATGTAAAGGCGTTTCATTCAGGATACTGGTTATTGTTGAGCGAAGATGGGAGGTTTCACGGGAGATCAGGAAAAGTATAGCTGAGCTTTCAAGCGCTGTCTTCAATGCCATGATGAGATTAAGGGACACCGTGTTTGCGTTAAACTATGGTTCTCCACAAATGTTTGAAAAAGCCAAAGAGGTTGAGCTCGCTGAAAGAGAGGTTGACAATCTATATAGAAGGGTGGAGATATTATTGTTGGAGCAAAATATCGAAGTATCCAAGGTGCTTTTAATAAGGGATATAATAGAGCTTCTTGAGGATACGGCTGATAAAATAGAGGATGCTTCAGACGCTGTGAGAATTCTCTCCCTCGCCCTATAATCCCGTCGAGCTGGTAGACATGGCTTCAAACAAAAACACGAAGATTGAAGCGGAGTTTCTAGAGAACTTTTTAGTAGTCTGGGATCCAAAAGACGGCTCAAACCTCTATAAAATGGGATTCTACGGAAAACCGCTTGGAATACCTAAGCCTAAAAGCCCCGAATTCAATGTACCATTAGTTCTCGACCTGATGGAGGGCCTCTATTTGCTGGAGAAGGGCATAATAGATGTTTTTGAGGGTCCGGATAAAACTAAAGTTAATGCTAAGGTTTTAAGGACTAGGGCTAGGCAGGTTTATGAAGACTTCGACCTAAAATTTACTGTATATAAAGACTTAAGGGAGAAGGGGCTTGTCGTGACGCCTGGCGTAAAGTTTGGATGCGACTTCGCGGTTTATAGGCATGGTCCTGGATTAGAGCATGCTCCCTACATGGTTTCAGTTAAGAGTGGGAGAGATGAAATAACTCCGACGGAGATAGTTAAGGCGGGTCGGCTTGCAACAACCGTTAGAAAACGGTTTATTATAGCTGTTCCAGACCTGGAGAAGGGTAAAGTAGAATACTTGATTTTTAAATGGTTTAAAGCTTAGGTGCGGGTTTAAGCAGCTTTCTCACCCTTAACTCTCTATAATCTTCATGTTTATCTGTAAAACATCTTCCGTTATAACGTTTCCTCTAATAGTCTTCCTTCTCCTTTCACCTTCATCCTTTGGTTTAAAGCCAGGTCCACTGCTCAATAAAACGTGTGCCTTCACGCCTCCATGAATATCGGCTCTCATTGGGAAACCATCCTTATCGCTTCCGCCAGTTATAATGAGTTTTGTGCCGGGCGCTCCAACTATTGATCCATCAATTATGTCCCCTATCTTC
>JAOAJJ010000046.1:0-6914 GCA_026414245.1 Candidatus Bathyarchaeota archaeon | reverse complement strand
GTTTTAGGGTCTGATATCACTATCTTAAACTTAGCCATACTCAGCTCTCTCCGGGAAACATATTTTGAAAATATGTTTTCACATATAAATTATTCGCATTCGAACTCGACGGGGGCTGCTGAATAAAGCATCAAGGTTTAGAAGAATTATGGGAGGAACACTTATATTTGGATAAAGCCCGCTGGGAAGAGTTTTCTCCTCCATGATGTCCTCCTCATATATGTAGAATTCATGAGATTCGAGAAAATCCTTCAATAATCGGGCTTCAGCAGCATAGTCGGTTTTAGTTATGTTCATGTAATGGAATGTGTAATGCTTCAGTATTGCTGAAGAAGTTATGGATTTTAAAGGTTCTCTTTCTAGATCAGCCTCAACATACGTTAAATCAACTGGCAGCCAACCCCATGGCGGTATAAAAACCATCGCCCAGCCATGCCATCCAACCCTAATCTGTCTGAATAGGAGGTGTCCGATATAGTATGATCTATTACTGCTCCAGCCCTGAATATATATGCAGCCGACTTGCAGATAAGCTGGTATGCCGACTGCGCGGCAGAACGTTATGAGTAGATTCGCTTGGTCGTCGCAGTCTCCCCTACGACTTAAAAATGTTTCTAGGGGGTATTTAGGGAGCTCGGAGGATTCATATTTGATCTCCCTCGATATCCAGATGATAAATTTTTTAACAATATTTAAAACGTTAGTTTCGTTGCCAGCTATCTCTAGAGCTTTCTCCATGAGCACAGAGACGTTAGACTGCCAGAGACTTGTTGGCTGACAATATTCTCTTCGGTTCTCTTCAGGGATCTCATTGATTTTCCCAGATTTTCCCTCCGAGATGTTCGGCAATCCTCTCTCCTTAAAGACTAGGATGTATGTGACATTGTAGCCTATCTTTTCTCCAGGCTCAATAAACTCCCTTGTAAGGTTTAATATGGCTAAGGTGTTCCCATCATAATCTTTTTTAATCCTTTCTAATCTATGGGAAGTCTTTGCCAAGTAAACCTCTTGCCAGCTACTATTCACGAATAAACCTATAGTCCTGTAGTCTTCGGTTAGATTCCATATTCTCTGCCCCTCCCTATTCTCGAAGAGGACTCTCACGGTTAGGCTAAAGACTCTTCCCCTTGACGGCGGTTTATAAGTGGTTTGTCTCAAGATCCCTACAAGTAAGAGCGCTAGAAGCGCTAGGATAATTAAGTAGTCTCGAATCTTCATCGCCGTTTTCGCCGGCTCAGCATTAAAGCTATCTATGTAAGTAGATGCATGCATCAAAAGATAAATCATCACGAAGATTTAAATAATTGTCTTTATAGCAGCTGTTATGGTGAATTCTATGCAGATTAAAATTGGCGGAACACTGATCGAACTTATTAGAGAAGATATAACCGAGCTGAATGTTGACTGCATCGTTAACGCAGCGAATAGTTTACTTAAAATGGGCGGAGGAGTCGCCGGCGCAATAAGGAGAAAAGGCGGACAGAAAATACAGGATGAATGCGACGAGATAGTAGCTAAGAATGGTCCGGTGCCGGTTGGAGGTGCTGTAATAACTGGCGGAGGGAATTTAAAGGCAAAATATGTTATACATGCTGTAGGCCCGGTTTATGGGGAGGGCGACGAGGAAAGAAAGCTTAGAGAGGCAACCTTAAATAGTCTTAAGATCGCTGAGCAGCATAATATATCCAGTATAGCGTTTCCAGCCATCTCGACTGGTGCTTTTGGATTGCCGAAAAGGGTTTGCGCCGAAACAATGATCCCGGCGGCGCTGTCGTATGTTAAAAGCGGAACACGTATAAAAAGAGTAATTTTCTGCCTATATGATGAGGAGACGCTCAGAATCTTTAGGGAGACCCTTGAAAAACTTAAAGACGATTATTAAAGAAGGGAATTATTCATGCTTCAGCGGCATTGAGATCTATAAGATTGCTCTGTCCGCCGGGATGATTGTTGGTTTAAACCTGTAAGCTTTTTAGATATTTTCTCCAGAGATTTATTTATGCTCTCCCTAATTGAGGAATATAAGAGTAAAGTTTTCAATTTAATCGAGAGGATATATTCGGAAGAATGGGAAAACCTTCTGAGCGCATCTAAAATTATGGCTGACTGCGTTAAAGAGAACAATTTAATTTATGCCTTTGGAGCTGGGCACTCTATGGCTTTGGCTTTAGACATTTTTTATCGTGCTGGCGGTTTTCCTCAAGTGTATCCTATGCTTGACATAAGCGCATCTGCCTACAACGGCGCTACTAAAAGCACAGAGATTGAGAAATTGCCTGGATACGCTAAGGTTCTAGTAAACTATTATGGTTTAAAGGAAGGAGACGCTCTCATAATCATTTCTAATTCGGGGAACAGGGTGCTCCCAGTTGAGGCTGGAATTGAAGCGAAAAAAAGAGGGGTAAGAGTTATAGCTATAACCTCAAAAGAATACTCTAAATATCTCCCGGTTGAGAACCCGTATGGAAGGAAGCTCTATGAGGTGGCTGATGTCTCCATAGATAATAAGATGCCGCCTGGAGATGCCGTAATAAATGTGGAGGGCTTATCGACTAAAATAGCGCCTGTATCCACAATAGTGAATTCCTTCATATTACAGAGCCTAGTGATAGCCACAGTAGACAATCTAATTAAAGATGGTTTTAAACCTAAAATTTGGACAAGCACGCATATACCCGGAGGGGAAGAGAAAAATAGGGAGATATTGGAGGAATACTTTAAAAGAATTAAGCCATTGTAGGGCTGTAACCATGTTTAGATATTGTTCCGCTTTCAGCAGCTATGAATTTAATGAGGGGTGAAAATATTTTTGTCTGGGATACTGGTTCTCGGCGTTGATGGTGGAGCAACAAAAACCGTATGTGTTATCGCTGATGAAAATTTTAGGGTTGTTGGAGTGGGGAAAGCGGGTCCATGCAACTATAATGTTGTCGGCGTTGAGAATGCCCGAAGAAATGTTGAAAGAGCCATAGAGACGGCTTATTCGGGTATAAGCGACGAGCGGTTAAGAGGTAAAATAGCTGACGTGGGATGTTTTGGAATCGGTGGGTTGACAACGCAGAGCGATCACGAGTTAATCTCTAGCAAGATAGTTCCCTCAGAGTCCGCCAGAAATAGGGTTATAGTTAATGATGTCGTCGTAGCCTTCTACGCTGTGACGGGTGGCGAGCCAGGCATAGTTGTCGTAGCCGGCACGGGCTCCATAGCCTACGGCATGAACAAGATGGGGGAGAGCATGATATCTGGCGGATGGGGTTGGCTTATCGGCGATGAGGGAAGCGCCTTCTATATAGCGAGGCGGGCTCTAGCTTCGGCTTCTAAGGCTTATGATGGAAGGGGGAGAAAAACGATTCTAGTGGACATGTTTAGGGAGGAGTTTGGGGTAAGTGACTTCAAACATATAGTTCCAAAGATTTACCATGAAGTCACATCAACCAATATTGCCTCGCTATCTAAAATTGTTTTTTCAGCAGCGATGAAGGGCGATAAGGTAGCTATGGGAATATTGAGGAATGCGGGTGAAGAGCTGGGTAAGGCGGCGGTTGCCGTAGCGAGAAAGCTCTTCGCTAAAGATGAGCATATACTGATTGGCGTATCAGGCGGCGTCTTTAGAGCCGATTTAACAGTATGGCGGCACTTCAAAAAATATGTGTCGGAGAGATTGCCGAATGCCAAGTTCGCTTCCCCAGTTGGATATCCGGTTATAGGCGCACTTATAATGGGATATAAGATTCTTGGCATAAAATTGAGCGATGAGGTTAAATCGTCTCTGCTGAAAAGTATAGAGCGCGAATTAGGAGAATAGGTTCTTTTAATTTTTTATAATGGTTGATTAGCGTATCTGGCTGAATATTAAAAATCCTTAAATGCGCCGTATTCCTAATTAATGTTGGCGTCTTACTATGGAGAGAAAGTCCTGTCCAAATGTAAAAGTTAATTTAGAGAATTGTCCATGCACGTATCCATGCGATATTAAGGGTATTTGCTGCCAATGTCTACTCAACCATAGACTTCACGGTGAGCTACCAGCATGCTATTTCCCACCTGAAGTTGAAAGAACATACGATAGATCCATAAGAAGGTTCATAGCGGTTTACAGGAAATAGCGGTAAATATTGGGCTCATTGGGCTCAGCTCACCTCTCTCACCTTTCATGACAGATTCCCCATTGCTGGGAGCTGCCGCATCGGGTGAAATGCCGATTCAATTTAACCCCATCATAACTGAAGCCTTAAACATGCGATATGATTCGAGAATCCTGCAGGGTTCGGAAATCAACTTCTCTATAGGCGTGGTCAGACTCGGCTTTAGGCGGGATTTATAACTCGGCTTAGAAACGATGAGTTTGGAAAATATATGCTGTCTTTTCAGGGGGAAGACGGTGAATTCAGGTGAAGAGAAGCCTATTTACCTTAACCTAACCGGATGCCCAGAGAGGTGTGTTCTTCCTCATTATCACAGTTATTTCATTTAAAGCCTCTATCTCGTCGGCGCTTAGCCTGTCCTTAAACTTTGTATTCAGGAGCCTCCCATGCTCCTCAGGAATATAGGTGTAAAGCATGTCTCCCTCATCGAAGTGTCTTCCAACAATCGGCTTATCTATTGAGATGGCAACCTGACTCCCCCTCTCAGCATATGGGATTGCTACGCCTTTATCCTGTATCTGCAGTATCTCACCGATCTCCTTCCCTTCACTCGTCATCAATCTTATCCTAGGCTTAATCCGTCCAGCTAGAACCTCCACGCCGACTATGGCTGGCTTAGATCTACGGAAAACGTAGCCTGGCAGAACCCTTATCTTCGCCGGCTTTATCAGCCTCTCAAATTCACCCCTCTCACGAGCCTCCTTCTCGCCCCTCATCCACTTGAAGTATTCGTCAATTAAGTGGTAGATAACGTTATGCTGGAAGATGAGTATATTATGCGCTTTAGCCTCCTCCTCAGCGTCGGGGAGAACCTTAACATTGAATGCCAAAACAACACCGTACAAAGGCTCTTTCTCCCTGACGATGGCGGCTTCAGTCACGTCTCTCTTCGACACGTCGCCAATATCCGCTAACCTTATTGGGACACCGTTCCTAGAGAGACTTTCAGCTATAGCCTCCAGGGAGCCCAGCGTATCCGCCTTCAAAACCACGCCATCGGCCTCAGTAGATATCCTTATTTTCCCAATCTCCTCTAAAACATCTCTAATATATTCGTCCACTTTATCCTCTGAGGGAACCACATATATTGGTGCGCCGGCTATGGCGCCCTCAAGGTTCGGTGCAACAATTTTCACTCCGGCTGCCGCATAAACCTCATCGACGGAAAGAAATCTATCTCTGGGATCCCTTATTTCGTCAAGTGGTTTAGGCATCAATATTGCCCTCACGCTTGTCACAATCGGCTTCTCCTTGCCGCCTAACACTATTATGTCACCCTTCCTCAGAACACCATCATAAATTATAGCGTTTACGGTTAAACCTAAACCGACCTCTTCCCTAACCTCTAGAACTGTTCCTTTTGCCGGGCCGCTAGTTGCTTGAAGCCTCCTTCGAAGATACTGCTGCGTTAAGCCCGCTAAAACCGCTATGAGCTCCGGTATCCCCTCGCCTGTTTTTGCGCTTGTTGGAATAATAGCCACTGTTTTTGTAAAGTCTTTTATTCTATCAAATCTGTCAGCCCTGAAAGATAGCTCAGAGAAACTCCCAATAATCCTGTAAAGGTGTTCGTCAAGTATCTGCCTAACCGCCGGCTCCTGCCTCCTATAGGATTCTATAAATGGAGCGTTGGGATGTTGTTTCCAACCAGGTATCCTGTCAATCTTGTTCGCTGCGACTAGAAAAGGCGTCTTTCTAGATTTTAGGATTTCAATAACTTCATAAGTTTGCGCCTCAAAACCCTTCAAAATATCTATGACAAGTATCGCTATGTCAGCTATTCCGCCGCCCCTACGCCTAAGGTTTGCGAAAGCCTCATGACCCGGGGTATCAATCACTAGGAGTCCCGGTATCCGGATTTCGCCGCCAACAGTCTTTAGGAATGGACCAGCAATCTCCTTTAAAGTATCCATTGGAAAGAAGCTTGCACCTATATGCTGGGTCATGCCTCCAGCTTCACGGGCTTGAACGCTGGTCCTTCTAATTAAATCCAAAAGAGTGGTCTTGCCAGTATCAACATGACCAAGAACGCAGACGATAGGTTGCCTGAATCGAACCTCCAATTAAACCACTCTCGCATTGGGGACCGCAGCTTCCCTGCCAACCGATTCTCTTACAGCCAAGCAATGTAAACAGGTAACCCATATAAATGGGTTTCTGCGGCAATAGCCTTCTCACTATTTTGAAAGATTGTAGAGCATCATCTGCCGGTTTGGGAGGCGCTATTTAACCAGTATCCTCACGTAGTTAACGTTCTTCTTAACTAGATTCGTCGCAATGTTTATTCTCCTAAGATCCTTCGGCTTTATTCTCCCAACAACCTTCTGCACATACTGTAACGTTGTATAGGTGTCGTATGGTACAAGTATTAATGGTATATTGAGCTCATCCGCTTTTGGAAAAACCTTTACACTTGGATAAAGGTTTCCAGTCAATATAATTGCTGCAGCGTCAGTTTGGAGAGCTGTTAAAATCATGTCTGTTCTATCGCCACCTGTGATTACGAGCTCATTAGAGACCTTCTGGAAATACTTCACTGCGCTTTCAGGGGTCATAGCGCCTATGAGGATTGCTTCAACCACTTTATTCAATCCATCTTTTCCGGCTAAAACTCTCCCACCGATGAAGTCGCATATCTCCCTAACGGTGGGGGCGCTTAGCGTCTTATCCTCCGGGATTAAACCCAAGCCTTCAATGTTGTTATTCTCGATGAGCGGCTTAATAACCTGCTCAACCCGCTTCAGCCTATCTTGCGGTATCCGATTCAAAATG
>JAOAJJ010000045.1 GCA_026414245.1 Candidatus Bathyarchaeota archaeon | reverse complement strand
CAAAGCATTCTTTAACGGATTTATTGATTGTAAGAGACAGGGGTCGTCATGCGACACCAAGCGATATTTCGCCTTTACCGTGGAATCCGAGGTTTTAGCCTTGCAGCTTCAGCTGCTCTGCGCTAGATTAGGGCGCTTTCTCTCTTTATCAGCTAGTTCCGTTAAAAGGAGGGCTGATCTTAATGGTAAGGTTTCTCGCAACATCTATGTAATGCGGTTGAAAACCAGTCTGGAGAAACCTCGTATTAAAATATTTGATAAATATATTTTGACACCAATAGAGAAAGTTGAAGTCATCCCGTACTCCGGCATTGTTTACAATTTGGAGACCGCTGACGGCACTTACCTGGTCTCTAACGCTGTGGTGCATAACTGCCAGATGCCAACTCTCTGGCTCGTTTATAGGAGGGAGAAAGAGATCAAGGATTTTAAACCGGAGAAGTATTACGTTGTATCCGCGGTGCTTGATGTTCATGGCGTTAAAATTAAAGTTTCAAGCGAGCCTCTTAAAGATCCCGTTATAGCTCAACGTTTATACAATGCGTCTAAAAGTGCTAATTACGCCGTTGTAACTGGCTTCTATTTAAGGGATGAGGTTGAACATAAACCTCTCCCCACAGATACCGATACTATGCTGCAGGAGCTCTCGAAAACGATGGGTTTAAGCGCAGCTAAAATCATGAGTCTCGCTGAAGCACTCTACGGCGACGGTTATATAAGCTACCCTAGAACTGAAACAAACATGTGGTTGACGGTTGATCACAAGTCTGTGCTATCTATGCTATCTTCCACCCCGCTAGCTAGATATGTGGACACATCATCTTACAGCCCTAGAAATGGTAAAAAGAATGATGGGGCACATCCGCCAATATATCCGACAGCGTTTTATCCCGGCAGGTTAGATGAAAAATACAAGGTTTGGGAGTATATTGCTAGGCGCTATTTAGCAAACGTTGTTGGCAGAGACGCTATTTTGAGAAGGTGGCGGTTAAATGTCAATTTAGGCGGAGTGCAAATGAGCGAAACGGGCAAATATTTTATTGAAGATGGTTTCTATCATATCTTCCCATACTTTAAGCCTAAGGATATCGTCCATATCCCTGAACTACACATTGGCGAAAAACTATCAGTAATCAAAGTCAACTTGGAGGAGAAGAAAACTAAGCCCCCGCCGCGTTTGACAGAGTCCGAGCTGCTTAAACTATTAGAGGAGCATTCTATTGGAACCGATGCAACCAGAGCGGATTATCCTCAGATTATTGTTGAGAGAGGATACGCTGAGAAGAAGAAAAAATCTTTTTACATAAGCGAGTTAGGCGAGACGTTGATAGATCTTTTAAGGGAGGTTGATGAAAGGCTTGTTTCGCCGGATACTAGACGATATGTTGAACGTTTAATGGCTGATGTTGAGGCTGGAAACATTGATTTAGAGAGGGCCTTAAAGGATGCTCTGAAAATATATGAAGACCTATTCGAGAAGGTTTCAGTTAAGCTGGGTTTTCAAGGAGAAAATTCCCGTTAACATCAAACATCTCAAAACCCTTTCCATACAAAGATGCTAGAATTTCAGGGCTGAGATGAGTCTAGTAAATATTTTTTAACAAGTCTTCATTATTGATTTCTGGTGGGGAAAATATGGTTGGTGAAGAGATTAAGATAATTGAACATAAAAGTATACCGGAAGGCGTTAAAATAATCTGCGGTCTTCCAGACGTAGGGCTGGTTGGGGTTATTGCGGCGGCACACATGATTTCTAAGCTTAAGCTTGAGGAAGTAGCCTACATAGAAACTGATCTTTTGCCGCCGATAATTATGCTTGAGAACGGTCTTCCGAAGTCGCCGATAAGAATGTACGGCAGCAAAGAGATTATAGTTCTAAGCTCAGAGGTTGCGATACCCTCAAACATGGTTAGCTTAATGGCGAGAAGCATTGTTGATTGGGCGTGGAGAAAGAAAGCCGACAAAGTGCTAACATTAGGTGGATTGCCGGTTCCGAACCGCCACGAGATCGAAAAATTAAGAATATTTGGGGCGGTATCAGATGAAAGCATGCTGAAGATGCTCACTGAAAACGAAATCGAGATAATTCAAAGGGGTTTTCTTGTTGGTCCTCAAGCGTTAATCCTTAAGTATTGCGCTGAGAAAAATATATCCGCTATAACGCTGTTAGCTGAGACGTTTTTCAATTACCCGGATCCAGAGGCTTCATCAGTGGTTATACAAGCTTTAAACAGGATAATGAAAATTAATATTGATGTATCTGAGCTGATAGAGAAGGGTGAGGAAGTGCGCTTAGCGATGAGGGATATGATGCGGAGAACTCAAACCGAGCTCGCAAAAATGAGGAAGACACAGGAGTATGATGTTCCAGGATTTTACATTAGGTAGGGGGTGGATATGAATAATGGCTACGGTAAGGAGAAGATCTATCTTCGACATCATTCACGATTATATAGAGGAGCTTGAAGAAATAACCGATGAGATTATTGAGAGATATATGGAAAGCCCTAGCTGGGATGTTAAAGCGCAGTCTCTTGAACCATTATTCAATGTCTTCGTAAGCTCCGATAAAGTTACCGTTACAGTAGATTTACCTAAAGCGGATCCGGAAAGCATAAAAATAAGCATATTATCCGACAACCTCATAGAAATCACGGCTAAAATGAAGATGAAAATACACTTTGAAGATTTTGGAGTTACCCATAGAAGAGGAGAATTCACTCAATTCTGCTGTAGAATTCCACTCCCAGCTCCAGTAGAGACGAGCGGGGCGAAAGCCAGATTCCTAAGAGGCGTGCTGGAGATAACTTTTCCAAGAAAGAGAGGATATGAAATCAAGATAGAGTAGAAAATGATTCATCTCGACCCTAGATAGAAGGAAACCAGCCTAAAACATGAATTATCTTTTTACAAAAGAGATCGTCGACGGATTTAAAGGCGAAAAATATTAAAGATCTCGAAGAATATTTTTATGCGTTAACCGGGCCGGTAGTCTAGTGTGGTTAGGACATTCCGAATCCGAGAATGAACCTAAAGCAGCCCTTACGAATCAATAAATTTGAGAAAGGCTGAGGTCGCCGGTTCAAGTCCGGCCCGGCCCACCATACTCTGGACTCTAGTCCTCTAAGAGGAAACTTTACAAGGCTGGAGAAGAACGCCGAGCATAATTAACGATTTCTCTGGCAGTTTTAGAGCTCTTATCGCTTAAAAGCCAATTTTCAAACTCTTCTCAGCGGAAGGAACCTAAAACACTTATGCTCAGGAGATCAGGGATTCAAATTCCCGGTTCACTGTTCCTATTGGGCTTTTAGTTGATTTAGTGCGTTTTCCAAGGCTTTTATAGCTCCCTCAATTTTGCTTTGCATTTCCTTAAGCTTCTCTTGAAGCTCGATTTTTTCCCGCCTTTCCTTCTCAATTTCAGCTTTAAGCTTTTCAACTTCTTCTTTTGATGGCGCAGCCTCTTTATCTATGAATGTTAGAACTTTTTCACCTCTAAGGAGCATTTCATAAGTTTCCCTTACAAGTTTTCCAGCCTCGGTTTTTCCCGCCAAGTGCGCTCTTAGGGTTTGTTCGCCCCTACCAAGTTCATCAGCTATCTTTGTAACCGTCATTCCTGCTTTTTCCCTTGCAAGTGCGCCAGCGGCAACTGCCAAAGAATCTATCCATGTAATTCTGTCCTTTGGATCTGCACTCCGCATTTTCTCAATAACGTCTTTTCTTGATACCGTTCCTAGAAGGAGGATAGTTTCAAGCTTTTGGATATCCTCCCTTCCCAACGGTTTTAGAGGAACCTCTATTTCACTCATAAGCCTTCGCCTCCCTCAATAAACCCTTTAGGCGTAACCCTCACGGTCTTGTTTGGATAGATTATTATGCCTTTATTTGTTATGTCGAAGGGATGCCTCCTCATAGAATGTTCTGTTCCACGCATTTTCCAAACAATTATTGACCGTTTAAGCTCGCCTTGAAACTCATCTAAGTCAAGCCTTATAATTCCGTCGGCTGCATGCTCAACACCAGGACCGCCAAATCCACGGTCTGTCACGCTTACTTGTGAAATAAGGAAGCCTGTGCATCCTAAACCAGCTAGAACCTTTTTTATCAGCATCAATGTTGACCTTGCCAACATGGGCTTAGTCATGTAAAGCGTTGAAACAGAATCTATAACAACCCTCTGCGCATTTAAATCGGTAATTGCTTGTCGGATAACATCTAAAAAACTTGGAATATCATCGGGATCCTTAACGACATAGCGTTCTCTCTTAGATGATTCGCCAATCCCGGAGGTAAAAGCATCCACTATTGCAAACTTTCCATCCTGCTCATATTTCCTAGGCTCCCAACCAAACCTATCCATGTTAATCCTAATCTGAACAGGATGCTCCTCCAAAGTCACTAAAATGCCCGGCTCATTCAATCTAAAGCCAGCATAAAGAAACTGCTGACCAAAAATGGATTTTCCAGTACCAGGCCCACCAGATAATAGAACAATATTCCTCCTCGGTATCCCGCCACACAAGATCTCATTCATCCCTGGAATACCCACATCTACACGGTCACTCATAAGAAATCATCCAGAAACCTGCTTTATTCCTTTATAAATTTAAAGTCCATTATATAAACATTTTCTGTCAATCCATCAGCTCAGAGGAATTTTTAAAACCTCATTACTTTTGAAGTAATTTAGCATGAAAATATGCTCTTTCTCTAATCGGCTGATAGGGGATGAATAGAGCATACTTCTAAGCTAGCCTTATAAACCAGACCTCTCAGCAAAAGAATTATTTTGCTTGCTACTCCCACCAGTAAATTTTATATTTTTAATTTTGACTGAAAAGAAAAGTGGAGTAAACGTTTTAATGGTAAACTAAAAAAATGAAGGATAAAGATTATGTTGGAGGTCCTCTATCGGTTATTTTGCTTTCAATCATCTGTAGTGTTAATACCTTGTAGTTCATCATAGTATCACCTCCATCAGTCTCATTTTATCATTTTTATATAATGAGAATAGGGCTTAATAAACTTTTCGCATTATTAAAAAATATCAATATGAGAAAAATTTATAAGCCCCATGAGCAGCATCTTCTAATACGAATAGAATAAAGGATGTGGGAAAATGATTCGTAATGAATATTCAATTGAAGTTGACTCCCAGAGTAAGGTAGTCGAGGTTACGTTCGCGTCAGCCATCACCCTTGATATGGTAGAGAATGTACTAAATCAGCTAAAAAAATATGTTGCAGAAAATTACCAGATAAAAATGGCAGGCTACATTAATAGGGAATATAAATACCTGAGGGCTTTCACGCTTGCCCTTTCCCTTTTTGGCAATGAAAACCGTATTATTTTTGAGAACAAAGCAAAATTCCGAAGAGCTGAAAGAAGACGGGTTAGAGAGCAGATGCAAGAACTTAGAGATAAAGGGTACAGCGCTAGGCAAATCTCAGAGAAGTTAAATGTTCCATTAAAAACCATTTACAGGTGGCTTAAAGAGTAGCCCACTAGTTGCACGAATTGTTGTTTATACTGCCAGTTCAGAATAAATATTAGAACTTTGGTTTTGTAAAAGTCTTAACATAACGCTTTTCATTTCCTCAGTTTTCTTTGGGTGCTTGTGGAGCATAATGTGGTGAAGGAATAAATTCAACATGGGTCTCATTGGCGATACTTTAGGATGTAAATCCCTAAAAGACGATGAACTTCAATGGCATCCGACTTTCACGGGAATCTCGAGCTCCCTTGAGCTTTTTAGATGTGAGGGAATATTGGACAAGGGTTTTGGCAAGCTGTTTAGACTTTCCTTCCAAGCTTTTCCACGTTAACTCCATGATAAGTTCTTCAAGTTGTTTTACTGTTAGTAATGGCTAACCGAAGTATGGTCTGTTGGGCTTGGCTTGAACTTTTGTCCGTTTTATTTTATGGGCTCGCTTTTTGTTTTCGCGTCGCTTTCCTTAATGTGATGCAACAATAGTATTGTTTCCTTTATTAATAATAACTTTTAACCGGAAATTCGTTTATTTTTGTTGTTTTGCGTTTTTCGTAAAAGAAGCGTGAAAATTTGGCTGAAATTACGAAGTTGAGGTGATTCATCTTGGATGAGCGAAAAAGAAATTGCGGATTTAGTGGTAGGAAATGGTTAAAGAAGTCTGTGAAACGATGGGAAGCGATTGTAAAGCAGGGTGTGAAGCTGTATTGCGCGAGATCATAGTCAGGGAGGGGTTTGAGCTTATTAAACAAGCTGAAGAATAGCTCATGAAAGCCATCTCAGGACGGAGTGGCTACAGGCTCAATTTACATTCTTTTAAGTAGGATCCCCGCTTCTTTACGATAGGTAAATTATGGAACCTTGCATCGGAGGCTCGTTGTCGATCCCGTTTTCACATATATCGCAGCACACAAAATCTTTTTCCCATTAATCGCATATGTCTTCGGCTCTAGGTCCTCTAATATCACCGATTTGGCACTTAACATGCGTATAAACGCCATAAACCGTCAGCCATAAAAAGGTTTTTGAACATATTTATTTTTGTGAGTTTTAGGCGGGATCGGTTTGGGTTTAAGAGAAACAGTTGTTGGTGATTTTCTCTCCGAATGTCTTATTGTTGAACCGTCTGAATTGGTGTCAAAAGCGATTGGTCTAATGAAGAGCAGTAATTCCTATGAGGTTTTTGCGCAAATTGGCAATAGGGTTGGAACAGTAACGATAAGAGATATTTTGAGGGTGAAAAACCCTGCCAACACCAAGGTTGAAACTATTCTAAACTTTATTCCAGGCTTATCGCCCGAAATGGGGCTCTTTAAAGCTGCTAGATTGATGGCTGATTATAGGTTGAGGGCTCTTCCAGTAATTCGAAATAACGAGGTGATAGGCAAAATAGATGTTAAATCTATAGTCAACGAGGTTAAGAATAGTGCTTTAGGTAGAATAAGGGTCTCGAAGATAATGAGTCCATCGCCGATAACGTTGTCGACTGGAGAGAAGGTTTCTAAAGCTAGAGGAATAATGCTTCGGAGAAGGATTGATCATCTGCCAATTATCGGAGGCGGCAAGGTTTCCGGCTTAATAACCTCTTCCCATATAGTTTTCAGCTTAATAACTAGCGTTGGAAGCGAGAAATACAGGTCTGGGGTGCCAGACACATTTAGCCCATTAAGCCAGCCGGTGGAGGCAATAATGATGAGGGCGCCATTAAAATTTGATCCGCAAACATCTATAAGAGATGTTGCTGAAAGGATGCTCGCGGAAAATTCATCATGTTCATTAGTGACTATTAATGAAGAGCTTCAGGGAATAGTAACTTATAGGGACTTCGCCAAGATCATATCTGCTGAAGAACCTAAAAATAGCTTCCCAATATACATTATTGGTTTACCGGAAGACCCGTTTGAGGCTGAGGCTACAAAAATAAAATTTACCCGTTTAATTAGTAGTATAAGTAGGTTTCTTCCACCAATTATTGAGGCGCGGAGCATAATTAAAGCTTCATCTCTAAGCAAGCAGAGAAAAAGATATGAGGTTAAAGTTACTCTAGTGACGGCTGAAGGAACCTATAACTATTCTTCAAGCGGCTGGGATCTGCCATTAATTTACGATGAGATCGTGTCCTCTATGAAGAAAATGATAGCTACAAAGAAAAGGATTAGTAGGAAGGGTCGAGGTCAGCAACCTGAGGAAACTAATCTTTGGCAGTGAATTTTTGACGCCACTACTTAAAACATCCTATTTAAATAAATCTCTGAATTTTTATCTTCTTGTTAACATGTAATAACGGCGATGCTCTTGAGGTGAGTGCGGAACTTGAAGGAGCCTGAGCATGGTCTCTTAAGCGAAGATGATCTTTTTCTCTTCGTAGATTACTATGAGCTGACTTCTGGAAAATGTAATTTCGATCATGGTGTAAACAATACGATAACTGAAACATATTTCTTCCGCGAGGTTCCTAAGCATTTAGGCTCCTATGTAATTGCGGCAGGCTTAGAACAATTCATCAGCTATATTCAAATCTTAAATAGGGGGTTAAGCAGAAAGCATCGTGAGTGGCTTGAGAGGGTCGCTGGAAAGGATTTAAGCAGTGATTTTCTAGACTATTTAGAGAACTTTGAATTTAAGGGCGACATATACGCTGTTCCAGAGGGCACACCTGTCTTTCCAAACGAACCAGTAATAAACATTACAGGCCCATCCATAGATGTTCAGATCCTTGAAACATATCTGCTCAATATAATGAATTTCGAAAGTTTGGTTGCAACGAAAGCTTCTAGAATAGTTTATGCAGCCAAGGGAAGAAACACGTTTCTATCGCCAAAAACAGTCGTCGATTTTGGTGCAAGAAGGGCGCATGGGAGAGATGCAGCTCTTTTGGCGGCAAGGGCAGCCTATATTGGCGGGTTTGATGGCACGTCGCTTGTCATAGCTGCGATGAAGTGGGGTATACCGTTTGTTGGAACGATACCGCATAAATTTATCGAGGAACGTTATAGAGGCTTAGGTTCATTCAAAGAAACTGAGTTATCCGCCTTTATGGAGTATGCTGAAAGTTTTCCGCATAACGCAGCGCTCTTAGTGGATACTTACGAAACCATTGAGGGTATTAAGAATGCTATAAAAGTAGGCTTAGAGCTCAAGAAAAGGGGTTATAGGCTTGCTGGGATAAGACTTGATAGCGGGGATCCTGTAGAACTAAGTAAAATAGCGAGAAAAATGCTTGATGAAGCTGGATTAACTGATACAAAGATAATCGTAAG
>JAOAJJ010000044.1 GCA_026414245.1 Candidatus Bathyarchaeota archaeon | reverse complement strand
CTCAACAAACTGTCTACCCTTAATCCTATTAACGAGGATATTGGTTCCCTCGATAGCTATAACGTTTCTAGCGTCTTCAGCAGGCCAATTAAAATCATGCATAAGGATCTTTTGCCGCTCATCTCGCTTCTGCATCTCTGATATTTTACCAGTCCTTATGGCTTCAACAACCTCCTCAGGCAGCCTCTCTATTGTAACCCAAAGCCTATTATGTCTATTTGGACTCTTACCCATGATTGGTGGGCCGCTGTAATTGCGGCTCACTGTCTCCCGATATATTACTATCGGCTTACTCATCTTAACCTTTAAGCCAGCCTCATGCATGCGGTAGGCTGTAACCTCAAGGTGCAGCTCGCCCATACCGCTTAGCAGGTACTCCCCGGTCTCCTTATTTATTACGAAGCGTAGAGTTGGGTCTTCCAGGGTGAGTTTACGCACCACCTTATCGAATAATGGTAGATCCCTGATGTCGGCTGGCTCAACAGCCACGGTTACAACCGGTTCAGAAACATACTTTAAGCTTTCAAATGGCGGTGTATCTACATCATCAGCTATAGTCTCCCCAACCTGTAGAGGAGGCAGCCCCGAGATCGCCGCAATATTTCCAGCGGGAATCCTCTCAACGATAACTTTATCAGTAGCCATATACATGTAGACCTGCTGAACCGTCGCCTTCTGTTTGCTGGCAACCAGCTGAACGGTTTTCCCCCTCTCCACCGACCCGCTAAAGATGCGTCCTATGGCGATAATACCACTATGAGGGTCAACCTCAGCAGCTGTCACACACATTAATAGAGGACCATTTGGGTCGACTTTAGCCATGCTCAATCCAACCTCGCTCTTCGGTTCGCCAGGCCATATCTGCATCTGCCTGTATGGCTGAGCCTCTATCGGGTTTGGCAGATGCTCACAGAACATGTCGAGCACAGGTTCATAGAGCGGCACAGTCTTACTTAGAGCGTCAACTTTTTTGGCGACTTCCTCAGGTGTGCCAGTGTATGCGTCTATAACGTCCTTGAAGGTTATACCTTTACTCCTCATGTACTGGAGTGTGAAGCCCCATTTATGAAGAGCCGAGCCGAATGCAACTGTGCCATTCTCAACCTTAACCTGCCAATCCTTTTTATGCTCGGGTGGAGCATACCTCTCAATCAAACTGTTTATTCTAAGTATTATTTTCGCAAACCTCTGCTGCATCTCCTGAGGGGTTAACCTCAGCTCTTTAATCAGCCTATCAACCTTGTTTACGAAGAGGATCGGTTTAACCTTCTCGCGGAGGGCTTGCATCAGAACAGTTTCAGTCTGAGTCATTGGGCCCTCAACGGCATCGACTACGACTAGGGCTCCGTCCACAGCTCTTAGGCTCCTCGTCACTGCGCCGCTAAAGTCTATGTGCCCTGGGGTATCGATTAGGTTTATGAGGTACTCCTCGTTCTTGTAGGTGTGCACTAAGCTTATGTTTGATGGGAAGACCGTCATCTGCCTCTTTTGCTCAAGCTCCCATGAATCTAAGAATAGTCTTTGTCCCGCAACCTCCATGCTTATTATGCCGGCTGCTGCCAGCAAGCTGTCTGAAAGGGTTGTCTTACCGTGATCTACGTGAGCTATTATGCTAGTGTTCCTAATATGTTTAGGGTCATTCATTAACTTGATGATTTCCTCAATCTGCTTATAGCGCCCCATACTAAACCTTCACCACACCAAGCATGTTAGGTATCGACTTGGCAAATATTTTTTCCGTATGTTCATGAGCCCACTCTTTTCATGAGGCTACATAATTGTGAGAAAACTCACCTATAACCTTTTTCATATACAGCGTCTCCTTTTAAGGCTGCTGTGCACCGAAACTCGTGACGATGAATAGAGCATACATGAAGAGCAGAATCACGCCTTCCCTCCAGCCTATTCTCTCCCCTGAGAGAAAATACCAGAGTAGGAGGTTAGCCATTATTGAAAATATGACTAGGCTAGAATACGCAGCCATGCTAACACGGAAGGGGCCTCCTATTAACGCCACACCTAAAATTAATGTTATATTCACGAAGCCGCTACCAACAATATTACCTAAAACCAATTCAATATGTCCTTTTCTCGTAGCGTTAATACCATTTGCTAGCTCAGGCAGACTTGTACCAAAAGCCACTATTGTTGCACCAATAACAACTCTTGGAACACCTAGCTCCCCAGCTATGTAGGAGGCGGATTCAACTATGAAGTATGCGCTGGCAACCACGCCAGCTACGCCTAGAAGCGTTAATAAAATATGTCTGGCAACTTCACCCTTCTCGCCTGAACTATACGCTTCTCTGCTTCTTCTAGATCTGATCATCTGAATGTTGTGGAACACGAATACTGTTATTAGAATTGCACCTATAATGCTGCTGGCGTAACCAATGTAGATTAGAGCTAAAGGTATTAATGAGGCTGTGAAGAGCCCAAAATATAGGTCCTTTACCTCCCTAGTCGTCGCGTTACTAAAGCGATATGTTCCGCCCCGACTCCTCAGAGATAATATTAGGATGCATAGCCCCAGTATTAGGCAGACATTCACGATATTTGAGCCTAAAACATTCCCTATCGCAATGCCAATAGCTTCAGGATCCATTGTAGAGAATATTGAGACTGAGAGCTCAGGCAATGTTGTGAAGGAGGCGATGAGTAAGAACCCTATCGTTGTTTTTCCAAGCCCCGTCACCTCGGCGACTCTAACAGAGTTATCTATTGTTAAGTCGCTTGATTTGTCCAGGGTCAGCATTCCAACTAAAAGGATTATGGCGTTACCGATCAACCCTAAGCTCTCAAAGATAGCTTTAAGCATCCTTCGCTATCCTCTTCCCCACATATCTATTGCGGTTAAAGCCTATAGAGCAAAGTAAAATAAAAGGTTTTATCCGATCGTCAATCAGACATTAAAAGCGGTTTCTAGGAAGGAAAAGATGGAAATCCGCCTTTTTCAGCTTTATTCCCCGGCGGTTAAGATTATAGCCCCTCTAATCTTCAGCGATACTATGGAGGGCAAGCCTCTAAACGCAACCTCGATCCAGACTTAATTTCAATAGCGCCTATATTTAGCGGTCGGCATCAAAGGTTACTTGCCCTTCCCCGCCTCATATTTCAGTTTAGTGTTGATTTGAATCCATGTTCTCGTTTTCGGAGCTATTCTTGTAGTATAGTTTTGGCGGCGCAACTATTACTTTTGTCCCGGAGGGGATTGAGGAAGTTATCCACGCGTTTCCGCCGATGACTGCGTCGTCACCTATAACCGTTTCACCCCCCAGAATTGTTGCACCAGAATATATCACAACATTGTTTCCGACAGTTGGATGCCTCTTTAAACCCTTAATTATCTTACCCCTCTCATCTTTCGGAAAGCTTAATGCTCCAAGCGTAACACCCTGATAAATCTTAACGTTGTCACCTATCTCCGTTGTCTCTCCGATAACCACTCCGGTCCCATGATCTATGAAGAAGTTCTTCCCAATCTTTGCTCCGGGATGAATATCTATGCCGGTCTTTGAGTGCGCATACTCAGTCATTATTCTCGGTATTAGCGGCACACCCCTAATATAAAGTTCATGTGCAATCCTGTAGGTTGCGATAGCTAGAACACATGGGTAGCTCAATATAACTTCATCCGTGCTCTTAGCCGCAGGGTCACCATCGTATGCCGCCTGTATATCTCCACTTAGCATAGCCCTAATCTCCGGAATCTTTTCAAGAACCTCCTTCACGATTATCCGCGCCCTTCTCCGGCAAATCTCCTCAGAGGCGACCCCGAACTTTCTGGAAAGATACTTGAGGCTCTTCTCAACCTCGTTCACAAACCTGGAGTATATTGAGTTAAGAAGGTTTCCCACGAAATACTTAACATTAAACTTATCAACCCTAGTGTTTCCAAAATAGCCTGGAAAGATTAGGGACAATAAATCTTCCAGAACCTCTATAACGGCTTGATTGGATGGAAGGTCTTCACCATCAGACCAGTTTATTCCCCCATACTCATCATAGCTCCTAACTATTTCATCGATTAGTTTTTGCAGACCCTCTTTAAGCCAGCTGTCCTCATTATACTCCTCTTCCTTCATTAGGAGTTCAAGTATCTGCTTTGAAGCCCATATCCGCGTCACTCTATCGACTTTCTCAAGGAAATCATTCTCCACCCTCATTTCAGCCTCATCCATAGTTGTAGCCACCATGAGAGCAGACTTTAATTTCTTAAAGAGAGGTTGTGGAAAAACCTATCGGTTCCTCGCCGAAGAACGGCGCACTCAAGTAGCGTTCCCCGGTGTCAGGGAGCAATGTAACTATTAACTTACCTTTACTTTCCGGCCTTCTGGCAACCTCTAGGGCTGCATAGACAGCTGCTCCGGAAGATATTCCGACGAGTAGTCCTTCTCTTCTGGCTAGAAGCCTTGCGGTTCTAATAGCGTCCTCATCCCTAACCTTTATGACCTCATCTATCAGGTCGAGCCTAAGCACATCGGGTATGAAGCCGGCGCCTATCCCCTGAATCATATGGCGACCTGGTTTACCCCCACTTATAACCGGAGAACTATGTGGCTCCACAGCCACTACTCGGAAATCAGGCTTTAATGGCTTTATGTATTCGGCGACACCAGTTATCGTTCCGCCTGTTCCAACCCCGGCGACGAACACATCAATCTTCCCATCGGTGTCACGCCATATCTCTGGGCCTGTGGTCTCCCTATGTATCTTTGGATTAGCTGGGTTTTTAAATTGATTCGGTATAAAGGAGTTCGGTATCTTTGAAGCTAGCTCCTCAGCCTTCCTTATGGCGCCGACCATACCCTCCTCCCTAGGAGTTAAAACTATTTCAGCTCCATAAGCCTCAATAATCTTTCTCCTCTCAAGGCTTGCATCTTCCGGCATAACTACTATAAGCCTATAGCCCTTAACTGCAGCAATCATCGCCAACCCTATACCGGTGTTTCCGCTTGTCGGCTCTATAATCACGGTATCCCCGCTGATTAATCCTAGGCGCTCAGCCTCAGATATCATGCTTAAGCATATTCTATCCTTAACGCTCCCGCCGGGGTTAAGAGACTCAAGCTTAGCTAAAATCGTGCAACCTAAGCCTTCAGTAATCTTAGATAATCGTATTAAGGGGGTGTTACCAATCGCCTCTAAAACTGAGCCAAATATTTTCCCCGTAAAAAACCCTCCATAGTATGAGTTGCTTATAGATTAATCAGCCTCCTCATATCAGTTCGATTTAGAGGCTGATTAACCCTTTAAAATTTTCCCCTCAAACATTAAATGTCTTCAAGAATATTTAGAAGTTAAAAATGTGGATTCTTTCAACGGGGAATTCTATCCCTAGAGAGAGTTACGATTTAATTTCCCTTATAGTTCGGGTTGTCAATTATTACAGGTTTCCCATTCTTCTCAACTATAAGCTTTGCGAAGCCCTTTTTCCTCACTGTTTCATAATCATGCCCTGAACCGGATGGATATATTGCTAGGAAGACAAGTTCTGTTTTGCCAGTGTTTACTGAACGGTGCGCTAATCCCGGCGGAATATAAACTATCGTTTCAGGCTTTATTTCCTCAACGAACACATTACCCTTTCTATCCTGCATCAGAATCATTCCCTCACCACTTATTCCAAAATAAACCTCACTCGTTGTCTCTTTCACGTGGAAGTGCCCCATGGTAAAATAGTATTCGTCCCCAATCTTCCCCGGATAAATAATTGTGCAGCCGACATTAAGCTCTCCCTCCATCTCCCTGCCTATTTCGTATACAACGTAAATTATTGGGTTTTCACCTCCGGACAGCATTTTATTAACGGCATCTTTATCCGAAAAGTATTCAAGTAGATCCGTTAAACGCCTCTCAACTTTAGCACCATAGGGGAGCATGCCTGTCTTGTCCAGTTTAGCGGAGTAAGGTCCTTTAAGGATCATATAGCACTTATCTCCGGATCAATTAGAGAAAAATCATAGCGATCTTCACTATTAAATTTTTCTCTTTGAAAAAAATCTTAATCGTGGTTAATAGGCAGGGTCTCTTAAGGACTTTAGGATGTTAAGAGTAAGCGCCGCTGTTAGCTTTTGCTTCTCTCACATATCTCATTATTTCTTCAGCGAGCTCCCGTTTAATGCTGTTCATCTCTAAGAGCTTACTCACTATTTCCGAAATAGTTGTTATAGGTTTAACTCTATAACCTATTCTCTCAAGATACTCCCTTCCCCCCTGCTCTCTATCAACCACAACTACTATGGTGTCAACTACGCCGCCCATATCCTCAATGGGTTTTATCCCCTCAATCTTTGATCTGCCGTCGGTTATCACATCATCGAAAAATATGAAGCGCTCACCTTTTTCAATTTCTCCACCAGCTATCCTTCCAGCTAAACCATAGATCTTGCTCTCCTTCCTGATAACTATGCATGGAATATTTAGAGCGCAGGCTATATGTGGCAGCATTAATGCGCCTTTAAGCTCTATTGTTGCAAGCTTGTTTATGTTTCTCTCGAGAATTATCTGCCGCATCTCCTCAGCTACTACACATGCAACTCTCTCGAAGTCTTCTGGAGAGGAGAGAAGCCAAGATAAATCGATGTAATATGGGCTTATAATGCCCGACTTTAAAATGAAGCTGCCGAACTTTAACGCCCTAGACCTAACTAGGCTCTTCGCAATTATAGCAGCTTTATTCTCATAGGTCTCGCAGCTCATTTTGGACACCGCCGCTCCGATCATCAATAATCTTATAATCTAATTTCTCGCCATTTCTATTCACAATAATAATGTTGTTTTCAGAAGTATATGGATAAACGGCTATAACCATTATTCTACCATAAAAATTGTTTAAATCAGCCGTAGATGGATATGGAACGCCGGATGGGTGGGAGTGAAAAGTCCCCACGACCGAGAAGTCTATTGGAAGCATATGTGCTGGAAAAGCTGAGAACCCTCTGCCCCGGGTGCTTAGTGGCGGGATCTCAACCTCCATAACAAAAACAGCGCCCTTCTCGATTTTTCCTCTTAAGAGAAGTATCCCCTCTCTGGGATGGCAGATTTTCGCATAGCTCAAGATGCTCTCAATAACCGACCTTTTTATGAAGACTCTCTCCACACTTATGTGGGGTGGGATGAGATATAAATAGTTTGCGAAAATCTCTCAATGAATTTAAGAATATAACCTAATATTGAAAACTGTCGGTTAAGGCAGAGCTTCTCAGAGATCTATCCTCGCTTTTCTTTCAAACTGGCTCTCATATATTTTTCGCACGGTCTCTATGGTATCCGCTTCCTCGGGGAGTTTATCGTCACGTATTCTAATGATCCTAGCGAAGCGCAACGCCATGCCGGACTCATATTTTGGGCTGCTCTGAACCTCGTTATATGCAACCTCAACGACTATTTTAGGCAGCACTATAACCCTATTCCCCTCCTCCCTAACAGCTATCTTCCTTAAGCGTTCAGTCATCTCATCTATCTCATCATCAGTTAACCCCTTAAACGTCTTACCAACCACCACGAAATCGCTGCCGCTTCTAGCAGCCAGATAATAATCAGATAGCCAATTATGCCTACGGCCGTAACCATACTCAGCGGCAACTATCACAAGGTCTAATGGTGGAAGAACCTCTTTTACTTTAAACCAATGCTTACCGCGTACTCCGGGCGTGTACGGGCTATCCAGCCTTTTAGCCATTAAACCTTCATGACCCTCGCTGACAGCTTCCCTTAAGAATTCCTCAGCTTCCTTTAAGTCATTTATTATTTTTTGTTTTGTTAAGGGTATATTTCCAGCAATTTCTTTAAGCCTATTTCGACGCTCAATATATGGGGCTTTAATCATGCTCTCTCCATCAACATAAAGTATATCGAAAAGATATAGTTTAACAGGTATGCTCCTGGCGACCTCATCTATACCATGGATCCTCTTAAACCTGCGCATCAAATGCTGGAAAGGCATGGGTTTTCCTTCATCGTTCACGGCGATAACCTCACCTTCGAGAATCGCCTCTCTAGCCTTAACTTCACTGCGCACTAGATCGACGGCTTCTGGAAGACTTTTAGTGACATCCGTAAGCCTGCGACTAAATATCTTCACATCGCCGTTCGCCACATGGATCTGAATCCTCGCTCCATCGAGCTTATACTCTAACGCCGTCTCCCCACCGTGCTCCTTAAAGACTTCATTTAAACTACTAGCCATGTGAGCCAGCATCGGTTTAACCGGTCTAAAAACTTTGAAGCCGAGATTTAAGACACCGCTCCTACCGAGCTTCTTAGCTACATGTGCTACTTCGCTTATGTCTCCAACAAGCATGGATGCCGTTTGAACTTCTTTTAACGGGATAGAGAATGCCCTTGAAACAGCCGCCTCCATTAAACCCTCTTGAAAACCCGTTCTCATCTCGCCGATGATTATCTTAACAATATATTTTGCTTCTATCGGGGACGTGTGGCTGAACAACGCCTCCAAAAGCCTCTCCTTTCTCTCCTTCGACCCCTGACCCTTAACTTCAGCAATGTGTTCAAATATTCTCTTGACCTCAAGTATTGTTAAAGGTTTATTGAAAAGGGTTGACTGTTTTTTCGCAGCCCTCCCCTCGAATACTGCCTGTACAGCTGCACCTATGTCGCCTGTATTCCTAAAGGCTGAATGGAAGGTTTCCCAGTCAGCGTCAGATAACTTTTTAATCACCTTGCTCAGGGTCGCCCAGCTGACATCCAGGTTTCTAGGATCATATTTTGGAAAGGCTCTACCAAGCATCATTAATATGGCGGGCTCGATCTCTTCCTCACTTAAGCGT
>JAOAJJ010000043.1 GCA_026414245.1 Candidatus Bathyarchaeota archaeon | reverse complement strand
GTCTCATATCCATAGATAATCGATGTATACGCATATGACTTCAAAGTTAGAAGATGAAATGAATTAATATTATAAGTAATGTTTGTAAAAAGTGCTCTGTTTATACCGAGAAAACTTGCTATTTATTTTATTTAGATATGCTCAGTCTGTCCCAGTCGACTTTTCTGGCGATAGCTTTAAGATGGTTCTTCAGAATCTTCTCGGCTTTCTCAAAGGTTAGACGCCCAGCATTCCATGTTACGAACGGCGGATAGAATGATGCTTCCTTAAAGACTGCTTGTCCATCCTTAAACTCAAACTTTATGTATCCGAGCTCTCTCAGGTAGCATGAGTCGTTTGGGCATAGAATATCTATCTCCCTTAACTCATGCTTTAAGTATAGAACTTTATATTCATCTGGGCTATTTATTATTCTGCCGCAGGGGCATTGAATCCTCTCTTCTTCCGCCATTTCTTCATTCCTCCCTCATTCCTCTTTAGCGAAGTATTCTTCCGCTGTTAATGTGAGTCCTCTCCTCTCCTCAATGTTTTCGATCATGCCGTCTCTGAGAAACACCACTCTATCACTTATATCGATCATTTTGAGGTCATGTGTAGCGCAAATGATCGTCGTGCCCCGCTCAGCCTTCAGTCGGTATAGGAGCTGAACAATTGCGAAGCCGGTATTTAGGTCTAGGTTGCCTGTCGGCTCATCGGCAAGTATTATCGCCGGATTATTAGCCAGAGCCCTAGCTATAGCAACACGCTGCTGCTGACCACCACTAAGCTCGGCTGGCTTGTGGTTAAGCCTATCGCCTAAGCCAACCATCTCAAGCAGTTCTCTGGCTCTTCTGAAGCGCTCTTCACGCTCAACGCCGGCGAAGATCATCGGCAGCATAACGTTCTCTATAGCTGTTAGGACGGGGATCAGATTAAATGTCTGGAAAATATAGCCTATCTTACGACACCTAAGCCAAGCCAGCTCATAGGCATCTAGCTTAGCGATGTCGACGCCATCAATATACACTCTTCCCCTGGTCGGCCTATCTATACCGCCAATCATATTAAACAACGTAGTCTTACCAGAACCAGAAGGACCCATAACTGAAATATATTCTCCACGTTTAACCCTCAGATCCACACCGTCCAGAGCCTTAACTGTTATTGGTCCCATCTGATAATATTTGGCTAAATCCTCGGTTTCAACAACATATTCGAAGCTAATATTCGATCCCCACCATATCTAAATCCTTAAGTTAGTTATAGTTATGTTCCATCTTATAAAATTAATTCTATTCTACCGAAAACTTTAAGAAAAACTTTTAAGTCTAAACGACCGAATCTCCTTTCACAGGGGGTTCAATCCTTGAAGAGGATTAAAGTTGGCGTTATCGGCTCTGGTGGAATATTTCAGGGAGCTCATTTACCAGCATATCCAGATATAGCGGAAGCGCAGCTAGCGGCCTTATGCGATATATCTGAGCCTGTGCTTAAAGCCGCTGAGAGGAAGGCTAGGAGCATTTATCAAGAGAGGATTCAGAAGGCTAAAAATGAGGGCGACGTGGATCTAGCTGAAAGACTTAAAGAGGATATAGAAGGCTTAAAGACTTACACGAGTTTCTCGGAAATGCTGTCAAAAGAAAACCTTGATTTAGTTGACATATGCACTCCGGCGAAATTCCATGCGCCTATAGCTATTGAGGCTCTGAAAAGCGGCGTTAATGTTATGTGTGAGAAGCCTATGGCTAGAACCTACCTAGAGTGCTTGGATGTCTTAGAATGCGTTGAGGACTCGAAGAAAATTTATCAGCATAATGAGAACTGGCTCTTCCATCCACTCTGGTATAATGTTAGAAAGTTTATTGAGAGCGGAGCGATAGGTGAACCGCAATTAATCTTCATGGCTACAGCTCACGGTGGGCCGGAGTGGGCTTCTTGGTTCTGGGATCTAGATATTGCTGGAGGCGGCGCCCTTCTAGATAACGGTGTTCATGCAATAACTTGTTCATGGTTTTTAGGCGGCTTCGATAAGAGGCCCACTGTTGTTAAGGCGGCTGAACCATACGGCATATGCATACGCATGAAAACTAGGATTATACAGGGGATGTTTAGGCCTTTTGAGGTTGAAGATGATGCTCATGTCCTGATGCGTTTCGAGAATGATGCGGGTGAATGGGTTACAGCGCATGTTGAAGGCTCATGGTCTCACAGGGACTCTATGGATACAGTCATAATTGGGACAAACGGTGAGATAAAGCCGGAAGCTAGAGGTGATGAAAACTTTCTAGTTATAAGCGATGCTAAAGGTGGGAGGAGAGAATTTAATCTCGGGAAGACTTCATGGATACAAAGTTTCGTCGGCGAGATAAAGAATGCATGTATTTGCCTATTGAATAATGTGCGGTCATTCTGCGATGAAAAGATAGGTGCAGAAACAACTGCTATTGTTCAATCAGCATATTTATCGCAGAAGAGGGGAAAGAAGCCTGTATTCCTCGACGAATTTAAGAGATACGCTTTAAAGATAAGAGAGAAGGAAGGCGATAGGGCTTCAGAAATTTTATTGAAGGAGCTAATTAAAGGGGTGGCGAGAATATAGGATAATTTCATCTAAGGCTAGCTTAGGCTCCCAGCTTCAAATACTTTGTAATCTTCTCCTGGAAAATATCGTCTTTTATTAGGCGGCTGGTTTTCACCCACTCTCTTATAGGTATCGAGAACTTTAACCCTATATACTCTAAGGCTTCATTAAGGGTGTTAAATCGTTCACATCCCCGCTTAAGGGCTTCACGCACACATTCTCTGTTAATCCATACGCCTAGCGGCATGATAAAACTTGGATGAATCTCCCTCATAGCTATAACCCCCGCCTGCCTCCCTTCCCTAGCCAAAAACTCTGCCGCCGCCAACCTAACAGCGTAATAGCATCCGCCGAGAGAAGCATATGATGTTCTCCCAGAGTAGCCTTCACAGTCGCTTCCCATAGCTATGTCTTCGCCACTAGGGTTCCACAGGGTTCCCGGATACCAGGCTTCTATCCACTCATATCTCCACTTGGAAGGCGTAAGAAGAATAATAAATCTGTTACCAAGATATTCAAATCCATAAACCCGGTATTCGCTTATTTCGGGATTAGACTTAACTTTATCTTCTATCAGTCTCCTCGAAACCGTTGAGTCTACGGCAGTTATACTCCACCTAGTTGGCACCATTCTACGCTGCTTTTTAACACCGAAGGCGCCAACACTAAATGCTCTCTGTATCCTTGACAATGGTACGCCGTTAAGATAAAGGCTGAGGACAGCTTCCTCAGCCTTTAAATCCATATCATTATAGGCTCTCTCAATTCTGTGATCTAGCTTAGCATTTTCCACCTCAATCCTCGATAGCGGGGCTGAGGGGCCCATCGGCTGGACTTCATCATCGAATATAATGCTTCCAGAAGGCTTCCTTTTAAACAGAGCCTCTATGTCTACTGGCTCTCTTGACAGAGCTATTTCTATAGTTCTACTTAGAACCGGTTCATTACCGAATGGTTTTTTAACATTAACCCTAAATTTTCCACGAATTAAGCCGGTTCTAAAACCTATTATTTCATCCATTGATCTGCCAACCCAGCTCTCAGGCATATCGAGTAGGGATGTGTCTCCTAGAACAGGCGGAATCAGCGGGCCTGCGTAAACATAGGGGTACCCTATTCTGCCGACAAAGACCCCGGGCGGAGAGGAGCCGAATATTCTCTCAGACCCAACCAGGTTTTTAACTTTAAGGAGCGAGTAGAGCCTTACTATAGCTGGGCACCTCGTTTTTCCACATAGCATCTTGCCGCCCCTACAGAATATGCAGAGGCTTCCTCTTCTAAAGAGAATCTCAACGTCTGCTGCGCCGGGATTAAAATCTCCCGCAGCTTTTTCATCATTTATAATATGTTCCAACCACGGGATATCTCGCTTAACCTTCTTCAGCACCTTTTTCCTCAATATCTTCAACTCTAACCAACTCGATTTTTCCCCAAAAAGTATTGTTAAGGAAAAATAAAAAATTTGAGACGAAGTACTTAAGTTCTACAACGCTAATCTATTTTTATCGGTTCGCCTTTAGGAGCTTCCTTCTTCTTAGGCAAGGTGACCTCTAATACGCCGTTTTTATATGTTGATTTAGCCTGTTTCGGGTCAACCTTCTCTGGAAGCTCAACCTCTTTATAATATTTTCGTTGCGGTGTATCAACGCTTATCGTCAAAGAAGTCTCGGTGCCATGAAGCTTTATATCCTCCTTCTCAACTCCGGGGATTTCAGCTATAACCCTAATTTCACCATCAGTGTTAATCACATCAACAAGGGGGTCACGTTCTTCTTTAATCGATATCGATGGTCTACCAGGTCTTGCAGCACCAGGCTTTATGTTGCCGAACTCCCTTATCTCCGGCTTCCCATCCGGACCTATTCTTATGCTGTACCCATATATGAAAGGCCCCCATTCCTGGATTCTTTTGCCATCTGGAAGAACTCTCTCGCGCACTAGATCTTTTGGAACCATCTTAGATAAATCTTCGAACTCTCTCTCAAATAGCCGTTCCATCTCCCTAAACATTTCATCTATTTCCTCAAAGAAGCTTGAGAAGGGCCTGCGTCTTCTAAACCATCTCTCCCAGAATTCATCGAAGCTGGACATAATGGTTCCCCAACAAGTATAATTTAACTGTATCCTTAAAAATGTATCTCTGATCTCAGCATCCTAAGTATGAGCATCAGTTTCTTAAGATCTTCTACTTGAACATTAAACTCGTCTTTATAGGGGCATAAATTATCCAACATAATTTTATGTTTATTCTGATCGTATATTAACGGGTATAGGCGACAGCCGTATGGCCTAAACCTATATATTTTACATGTTGAACCGCTGAGAAAAAGGCATTTTCCGTCAATGTTCTTTAGTTTCCAGTTTCCTCCAGATCTCTCGGCGAAGCTCTTCACGGCGTACCCTAACTTAACTATTCTGTTTAAATCTAGATAAGTGAGAGGCATCCTTGTCTCATGACAGCATAATGCGCAATTATGTTTTAAGCAGGGTTCCCCGCAATCAAGAGGACTACTTTCCACAAACATTATTTTACAGCTAAAGACTTATACAAATCTCACTATAAAAATTTACTGGAAAAAATAATTCTTGGTTTAACCATCTTATGTCAGTGAGGGATTGATTACATGGGCTGCGCTATCGGCGCCCTAATTAGAGCGCGTACCATCGCCGAGGCTTGGGAGGAATCTGTGCTAAGATGCTGGATGGATGGGCTTGATGTTCCAACAGAGTATGGGGAAAGATCTAAGGAGATTTTAGGGCTACTTGTAGTTGTCGAAGAACCCTTCAGTGAACCGCGTATTCACAGGGGTGACATATATGCCGCCATAAAGGATTCGTTGCGCAAATATGTTGAGGAGGTTTTGGAGGGGACTTTTGATTGGGCTGTTAAAGAAGGAAAGACGCATTATACTTATCATGAACGCCTATTTAATTATCCGCCGAACGGGATAAACCAGATAAGCTACATAATCGAGAAGCTGAGTAAAGTTAGCTATTCGAGAAGAGCGCAGGCAATAACATGGGTTCCAGAAAAAGATATGTGGGTTGATTCTCCACCATGCCTCCAAAGAATATGGTGCACTGTCAGAGACGGTAAGCTAATTATGCACACTTCTTGGAGGAGTAGAGACATTTTTAGAGCGATGCACATGAATATGCTCGCCATGACCGAACTCCAGAAGATGATTTCAGATAGACTGGGCTTAGAGGTCGGCGCCTACGTAGACTTCTCTAACAGCGCCCATATATATGAAAAGGTTTACGGCGACGTTAAACGCTTTATAGAGGTTTTAGAGAAGAGAAGACTTAGCAATAAAATGTAAGAGTTACTCGCCAACCACATATACCTGAACCGTGCGTAGGCGCGGACCATCCAGCTCTATAAAGAGAATCGACTGCCACAAGCCCATCAAAATCTGCCCATCCTTTATCGGCAACGTGACACATGGTTTAATTAGACAATTCAGTATATGCGCATGCGCATTCTGCTCGCCATGTGTCCAGCTATATTTAGCGTTGTGACGATAGCTGGATTTCTGCGGGACCAGTCTATCCATTGTTGCCAGAATATCCTCCCAGAGGTCTGGATCATGTTCGTTAACAGCTATAGCCGCTGTAGTGTGGGGAACCCATATATTGGCAAACCCATTCTTTATGCCAGAACGCTTAATTACTTCATTTACACTGTCAGTAACATCTATAATTTCCATCCTCCTTCTGCTTTGAACTGAAAACTCAGAGGAGTAAAACTTCAAGGGCAAACACCCCCTCTCGCTCACAGAGGATTTAGCTATATGGTTTAAATCTACGTATCGTAAAAATACATTTAAGAATCCTCAATAAATATATGCTTCCACAATATCTTGTGAGGGCTTGAAGCCATGTCTGGTGCTAAAGACGCTGGCGGCTTCATCCTAGACCCATTTGGAGCGACGCTAATTGAAGATTACGATAGACTCTTCACAGAGTTTGGAATACAACCATTTAAGCCCCTGCTACCTCAAGTGCCCAACCCCTGTGCGGCTATGCGGAGGGGAGTCATATTTGGGCATAGAGATTTCGAACGTATAATCGATGCTATGAGCAGTGGGAGAGAGTTTGCGGTCATGAGCGGTATAAAGCCGACCGGCGAGTTCCATCTTGGAACACTTATGACCGCCCGCGAAATAATATATTTCCAGCAAGAGGGAGCCATGGCTTTCTACTGTATAGCTGATGTTGAGGCTTATGAAGATAATGGGATACCCTTCGAAGAAAGCGAGGAAACAGCCGTAAACAATGTTGCTGATCTTTTAGCTCTAGGCTTCGACCCTAAGAAAGGCTATATTTACCGCCAATCCAAAGAGGAGCGGGTTAAAGACCTAGCCATAATATTCAGCAGGGGGGCAACTTTAGCGACGATGAAAGCCATCTACGGTGAAAGACACATGGGCTTATATCTATCAGCGCTCATACAGGCCGGCGACATACTGATGCCACAGCTCGAAGATTTCGGCGGACCAAAACCAACAGTGGTTCCAGTCGGCGTCGACCAGGATCCGCATATCAGATTCACAAGAGATTTGGCCAGCCGCTTCCAGAGCAAGTTTAATTTTATTCCACCATCATCTACCTATCATAAGCTCATTAAAGCCTTAGATGGAGGCTACAAGATGAGCAAGCGCAACCCGATGAGCTATTTCACGCTCGATGAGGACCCGGAGACAATATCTAGGAAAATCCTCTACGCTTTTACCGGCGGCCGACCGACAGCTGAGGAACAGCGTAAGCTTGGAGGTAATCCCGACGCATGCCCGATCTTCGACCTTTATCTTTTCCACTTCATGAAGGATGATGGGGAGGTAGTCAACCTCTATAATGAATGTAGATGCGGCAACATACTATGCGGCGAAGATAAGATGCGCCTAATAAAAATAGTGACGGATTTCGTTAAAGAGCATCAGCGTAAAAAAGCCCAGTTCATCGACAAGGCAAGAGAAATTTTAGGGGCGGAATAGCTTCATCCAAAGCATGCTTATAAAAGCCAAATTTAAACTGAAGTTTAGATTAAATCACAATATAGATCGAATTTTCCAAAATAATTTCCCAGAATTTATGGCGTAAAAATCTATGAAGCGCATTAGCTTACCCCATATTATGAAATCGCGGTTTCATTTTTCAGCGTGATATTTATGAGCAAGTATGGAGAAAACCACTTAAATTTGAATATCGTTTAGTGTAGAATATGTCAGGGCTCAGAGTATTTGGCTTGAGAGCTGAGGTTGGCAGATGGGGGTTGGTTGCAGCTGGTTTAGTGATGATGATATGCTTGGGAGCTATCTACGCCTACAGTGTAATTAGAGTCCCAGTGGAGGAGATTTTTAAATCTCCACCCCCTAAAGGCTACGGTCTTAAAGTAACATCGACAGAGATGCAGCTCCCCTATATAGTCTTCCTGCTATTATTTGCGCTAACAATGCCGTTTGCAGGTAAATATATTGAGAAGTATGGGCCTAGAGTGGTCGCTTTAATCGGAGCCCTACTAGTCAGCTTAGCATGGTTTCTAGCCTCTTTCGCAAGCTCTCCACTAGCCCTCGTCTTACTATATGGAGTGGTAGGGGGTCTAGGCGTAGGCATAGCCTACAACTGCCCAATAACTGTCTCGGCGAAGTGGTTCCCAGATAAACGCGGCTTAGCGGTCGGCTTAACAGTTCTCGGATTCGGCGTATCCGCAGCCCTCATCGGGCCGCTGGCGGATCTCCTCACAGCTATGTTTGGGGTGCAGACAATGTTTAGAATATTAGGCATCGTATTCCTAGCCCTCATGATCTCCTCGGCGCTTCTCTTACGCTTCCCCCCAAACGGATGGTCTCCGGTGGGATGGAAGCCGTCCAGGAGCAGAGACGCTTCTGGACTAGATTTAAGTATTAGAGAAGCCATAAGAACCAGCACATTTTATGCGCTTTGGACCTGCTACACAATCGGCACGCTGGCTGGCTTAATGGCGATCGGCTTCTCAAAGCAGGTTGGTTTTGAAGTCGCTGAAAACGCGAGGATAAATATCGAGGAGATATCGCCCATTCTCACAACTTTAATTACTTTCTTCGCAGTTTGTAATGGCCTTGGCCGCCCGCTTTTCGGCTGGATAACTGATAAGCTTGCCCCAAAAAGGACCGCTGTACTATCCTTCTCGTTAATCTTCGCAGCCTCTTTAGCAATACTTGTCATGCCTAGCTCCATCCCAGTCTACATATTCGCCTTTTCAGTCCTATGGTTAAACTTGGGGGGATGGCTTGCGATAGCGCCGGCGGCAACTGCCCAGTTCTTTGGGATGAGCAATTACGCGCGAAACTACGGTCTCATATTTACGGCGTATGGTGC
>JAOAJJ010000042.1 GCA_026414245.1 Candidatus Bathyarchaeota archaeon | reverse complement strand
GCATTAACCACGTGGGGTGGATCATCACCGGGCGGGATATCACGCCATAAGTTAACCATAAGCTACTCAACCCCTAATAAGCGGCAATGAATCAGTGAGGGCACGTCCCAATTAAATTTACTGTTCCAGATATCGATTTATTCCAGGGAATTTTTTAAGTTTTCTGTGCTTGAATGATGGGACAACGTATTCCCATTTATTTCACCATATCTTGTTCTATAAAAACTAGGTCGAAATACTGTATGCTACGATATTTCTTTACAACCCCTCTCCTCCTTTTCTTACGGCAAAGCAGTAGGAACCAGCGCTTGTGAAGAGTCTTCCTCTATGAATGATTGGATTAGGTGAGTGTGAAGTTTTTCGGTGATGAAATGAATGCGAAAAATAATGCCTGCTGAAAGAGAATATAGAAGGGATTTTAGAGGAGGGAGAGGGTAGGTCGACATAAAATTGCGGAAAAATAAAGATTGAAGTATAGCCAGTTTATGGCTTTCACATCGCATTAAATCACATTAAACGCATTTTCGCCTCCCAAATCTGTCTCTAAAACTCAATTATGGAGGCAACCACAGCCTGCCCGAGGGACAGCCCGCCGTCGCCGGGCGGCACAGAATCATGTGTAAAGAAGTTTAACCCACGCTGCTCAATGATTCTGCGCATTTCCTCGGTAATTATCTGGTTACATGCAACCCCGCCGGTAAAACCAATATTCTTCACATTATTCTCTACAGCCAACTCCATAGCCAGCTCCGCTAAACCTCTAGCCAGATAAACGTGAATGGAATAGGCTAAATCCCTTCTAGAAAACTTATCTTTTCCCTCAAATAGCGAGATCATTATTTCCGTCGTGTTCAGTACTCGACCGCTTATCTGCGGCTCAATCTTAAGAATATCTTCCCCATGGAGAGCAGCGGACTCAAGTTTCATAGCGGGCTCACCCTCATAAGTCCTCTCATAGCATACACCTAAAACCGCTGAGGCAGCGTCTAGAACCCTACCGCAGCTAGTAGTTTTGATTTTAATCTCACCTCTCCTAAACTGCGAGAGCATTAAGTGCGCCTCTCTTAAACCGTAAGGCAGGTGCACACTGTTCTCCAGCAGCCAACCCTCCACATCCACATGCCCGTAGAGTATGCCTGCCGCCATTCTTAGAGGATACTTTGTCGCCAGATCCCCGCCGAGCAACGGCTGCTCCTCTAAGCAGCCTAGACGCTTGAAAACCGGCGGGTTTAGTGAGCCGAAAACTATCTCTCCACCCCACGCGCCCCCATCCTCACCATAGCCGTATCCGTCGCAGCATACAGCTATGATCTCGCTTAAGCCGTGCTCAGCCATTAGGGCTGCCGTGTGGGCGTAATGATGCTGGATTTGAAACATCCGCCAACCGTGCTCCTCAGAGAGCCTCTTAGCCAGCATCGTCGTAGCGAATTTTGGGTGTAAGTCGCATGAAACCACATCAACTCTGCTGTTCGTTAGGCGCATCAACCTCATGGAGGCGGATTCAAGAAACTCCAGAGTCTCAAGGTTCTCGACGTCGCCTATATGCTGCGATAGGAAAGCCTTGTCGCCGACGATTAGGCATACAGTGTTATTCTCTTCACCGCCGAGACCGAGAGCGCAGCGCTTAGCCTTAAGCTTCAGCCTAACCGGTTCAGGAGCATAACCCCTTGACCGCCTTATAAAGACGGTTCTATCACCATGCATACGTAGGACTGAGTCGTCGCATCTATGAGCTATACGCCTATCGTGAAGTAAAAAGTAGTCTACTAGACCACGTAGCCTCCTGAAGGCCTCCTCCTCATCCTTGATTATCGGCTGGTTTGGGGGGTTGGCGCTCGTCATAACAAAGGCTGGATCCGAAACCTGATCAAAGAGCATATAGTGTAGTCCAGTATACGGAAGCATGACGCCAACATTATGTAGTCCGGGCGAAACCAGCTCGGATAGATAATATCTTTCACCCTTCTCTAAGAGAACTATTGGACGTGCATAGGATGTTAGGGCTCTCTCCTCCCATGGGCTAACCTTAGCGAAACTCTTCGCTGCCTCCAGGCTTCTAGCCATTATTGCGAAGGGCTTCTGCCTCCTATGCTTTGCCGCCCTAAGCCTCTTAAGAGGCTCATCGAGGAGCGTTGAAGCAGCAAGGTGGAAGCCTCCATAACCCTTCACAGCAACAATGTATCCCTCTGAAACAAGTTTTCCAGCCTCCCTAATCGGATCCCTATAATCAACCCTCAACCCATCAGCATCCGTTAAATAAGCCTTGGGGCCGCATCTTGGGCATGCAATTGTCTGAGCGTGGAAACGCCTATTGGCTGGATTAACGTACTCTGATCTACAGAAGCTGCACATCTGGAAGTCCCGCATCGTCGTGTTCTCCCTGTCGTATGGAATATCCTCGATTATCGTGTATCTCGGACCGCAGTTTACGCATGTTATAAAGAAGTAATCGTATCTTAAATCGGATGGATTACGCATCTCCATGAGGCATTCGTCGCAGATGGCTATATCCGGCGGTATAATTGATCCGGATACCTCAGCCTCCCCGGAGCTCTTAAATATCTTAAAATCCCCGTAATATTCTCCTGAAGACTCAACTGGCGCAGCTACAACCTCATGGATTCTGGCTAGCGGAGGCTTCTTCTCGACAAGATCCCTTAAAAAACTCTTTATATCCTTTTCTTCACCGTCAACAACTATCTCTACACATGAGTCCCCTCTATTCCTAACATAACCCCTTAAATTATTTCTAACAGCGATCCTATACACGAATGGGCGGAAGCCAACCCCTTGAACTATGCCTGAAACAATTATCTTTAAACGCATAACTCAAGTTTCAATCCTTTTTACCTGGAAGACTGAATCTTCTCCAGAAGTTTTATTGGCTTAACCCTCAGCTCTTCGAAACCCAGCTCCTCAGGCTGCATACCCATCGCTAAGCCGAGAAGCTGAGTATAATGCAACACTGGAACATTATACTTTTCACCGAACATCTTCTCAGCCCGCGATTGATTAACGTCATACATTATGTGGCAGGCTGGACAGATAGTTATCAGCGCGTCGGCACCAGCCTCCCTAACGTGAAGGAGCTTCTCCCTAACCAGCGATAACGATACTTTGTCGTCTATGGCGGCTATAGTTGAGCCGCAGCACTCGGTCTCACCCACATATTCAATAGCCTTTGCCCCGGTTACACCGATAAGCATCTTTAAGGCCTGCGGGTTCTCAGGATCCTCAAACCCAATGTGCTTCTTCGGTCTTGACAGGTGGCACCCACTATGCTCCGCAACCCTAAGACTCCTAAGTGGTCTAACAATACTCTTCTTAATCTTATCAAGCCCAACATCCTCGATTAAGACTTGAGAGACATGTTTAACCTCCAAATTCCCCTTAAACTCTAAGCCGCTCTCACCCAGGTGCTTATTAACCTCCTCCATAAGCGCCCTACTCTCCTTTAACTCCCTACTAGTCTTCTTCAGTGTGCCAGCGCAGCCGGGGCAGAGGGTTAAAATGTTTAGGCCGGTCTGCTCCGCTATGGCAAGGTTCCTTGCAGATAGGATCAGCGTTAGCTTGTGGCTTAGGGGCTCTAGTGGAAGACCGCAGCAGTTGAACTCCGGCATCTCAACTAATTCCACATCCAGCTTATTTAAGACCCTCCTCGCGGAGACCTCGTAGGAGGAGACTCTATAAGGTATGACGCAGCCCAAATAAATCAGGTATCTCTGGCTCACACCCACATATCAACCTCCCCGCCCTTCTGTAAGACCTCTTTAAGGATCTCACCGATGCCTATGTTCTGCAGGGACTTATTCAAGCCCTCAATATTAACCTTTGATAATGGCGGTAAGCCGAGCTCCTCACGCCTCTTAATCCTGGAATCAGGGATCCTATATATGTAGCCGGTTTTAACTAGATTGCCTAGAATAACCTTAAATACCTCGGGTATACGCCCCTCCATAGCAGTCATATTCTTCAACGTTCTTATCACGTTCGCAACCTCAACACCTTGAGGGCAACGATCCGTACACGTGAAGCATGAGGCACATAGCCAAAGAAAATCGCTATTTAAAACTCTTTCCTTTAAGCCCAGCTGCACCATGCGGATAATATATCGAGGCCTATACTTTTCGCTGAACCTTGAAACCGGGCAATCTGATGTGCATGTTCCACATTGGAAACATTGAAGAACATCTCTCCCTCCAAGCATTTTAGCAACCTCATACCTAAACTTTGGATCTATTCTAGAAGGCTTTACCCCCTCACCCTTAGACAAATAACTGTCCTCCCGACAACAATGGCTGAGCGGTCTTACGCCATATTTCTTTAAAGAAAATTGAATCATATATTTAAGTTTGGCGTTTCCCATAACTATAACTAATAGATGAATTATGTTCGAGTTAAAATTAAGAAGCGACCTCAAGACTTGGCTGGAAGGCTGCTCTAAACTCGTAATCTTAGGTGTCGGCAACGTCCTTAGGGGGGATGACGCTCTAGGTCCAGAATTTATAAGTAGACTTATGGGAAAACTTCCCAAAAAAGTCAAGCTCATAGACGGTGGCGTAATGCCGGAAAACTTCATTGGACATATAAGGCGGTTTAAGCCCTCACATGTTCTGCTCATTGATGCTGCGGATTTCGGTGGAAAACCCGGGGAAATAAGGCTTATCCCTCCGGAGCAAATATCGAGCGTAGCGTTATCGACGCATAGTATACCACTACATATTCTAGCTGAGCTTATAGGTAGATATGTGGGCGCAAAAGTCATGCTCCTAGGCGTGGAGCCAAAGAGCTTAAATCTAGGGGAGGATGTAAGCCCAGAGGTTAAAAAATCCATCGAGCTGGGATCGAGAATCCTTCTAGAGATCCTAGAGACCATAGATAGCCCAAAAGGGAACGAAAAACTTCCATAAGTAAGCATTAAAGCGCTTTTCAGCACCTTTTAAAGGTGACCCGGCTGAAATCATGTTTCGCTTAGAAAATAGCCCGTGATCTTACATCGAACACCGATAGTAGGGCTAAAGGGGCTGAGGAACATTATACCGACCATATTATAATCGCCTCTAAACCTATTCTTAGGATGGCTGTCTAAAGAACCCACCCTATCTTTCCGAGGCGGAATTAGTGGAAGATAAGAGTGGCGTAATCCATAACGTAAAACTTTAATGCTCAAGCTAAAACACTCTTTTAAGTAAAAGCTCAATTTAATGGAGGTGCTCGCCTTCAGGTCAAAGGTTTATTTTGTCAGCGCCAATGTGCCCGTAGACTATATTCCCAAGGTTCCGCCGACCAAATGGTATACCCACAGCCTCGTTTACCAGACTAAGGAGCTAGCTGGTAAAATTCTTGAAGACATTATCTCGCCCGGAGACACTGTGGCTATTAAGATCCATTTTGGTGAACGATACACCCAATGCTACATTAGGCCAGTTTACGTTAGGAAAATTGTTGAGAAGGTTAAGGAGATGGGCGGCAAACCATTTGTCTGCGATACGCTCTTCTCAGGTGGAAAAGTTCTTCACGATGAAGGCGGCGAAGCATTATGGTCTAGGAGAGATCTTGAGGAGGGGTTGAAGACAGCCGCCATGAACGGCTTCACACCCGAAACAATGGATTGCCCAGTTATATTTGCTGATGCACCTAAAGGCTTAAAGTCCGTTGAATTCGACGTCAATGGAAGGTTCATTAAAAAGGTTTACATAGCTCCCGCCATAGCTGAAGCCGATGTTTTACTCAGTGTAGCGCACTTCAAATGCCACGACGTTATGTCGGTGGGCGGCGCGCTTAAAAATATCGGTGTAGGATGCCAATCGAAGCAGGGGAAATGGTGGATACACCATAATACTAAGCTGGAAGTAGACTGGGAAAAATGTAATGGATGCGGGAAATGCATACCCGCTTGCCCAACAAACGCAATAGTTTTGTCCGAGGGAAAAGCGAAAATAATTCCTGAGAAATGCATTGACTGCGCCTTCTGCATAGACTACTGCCCAACGGAAGCGTTCATCTCACGCATCTTCCCGGATGTATTGGAGCAGGAGTCGAGAATCGGGGAGGCAGCGGCTGGAATAATTAAATATTTTAGGGGTAAATGCGCATGTATAAACCTCGCTATAGATATAGTTCCACTCTGCGACTGCGACCCCTTCGTCGGAATACCCATTGTCCCAAACCTCGGGGTATTCGCGTCAAAAGATCCCGTAGCCGTCGACAGGGCGTGCATAGATATGGTGAACAACTCTCCAGGTATACCGGGCTCCATGGCTGAGGCGGCTGGAGTAATGGAGAGGGGAGCTGAAAAATTCAATGCTATAGCGCGGCTGCGCTGGAAAGCCACACCTGGAGCCGCACATGTGGCGCCGGACTGGCGAGTCATGCTTGAAGCGGCTGAAAAGGCTGGGGCTGGAAAGCAAGATTACGAGTTAATAGAAATAAATTTCGGGTATTCACCGAGAAATTCGGGAAATAAACCTTAATTTGAGTAGGCAACCCCTTTAGCATCCTCTATATTTTATTAAAACCCTTGTAAAAGCGCTAAAACCATGTTCATGGTTATTGCAGCATCACCATAAACCATTTTTAGGGGAAGCACTTGAACCCTACAGCCAACAATAACGACCGGCATCTCTCTTAAAAACCTGCGAAAAATCGCTCATTTAAAAGGAGCCTTAATTCGAAGGATTCTTCCAGACCTAAATAGGTTTCGTTATTCAGCCAGTCGAACTCTTTTTAAGCCCTTCTAAGCCCACCGATAATAATCATGTAATATCAAGGCGCATACTCGTCGACTTAATCTTAAGGCTAAGCCGCCGCTAATGCCGTCTACACCAACCGAACAGGAGATCAATCAGCTAGTAGCCGGCTCCGATCCAAAAACAGCGGCTTCCTCCGGCTGCTTGAGGAAACCGGCATGAAAGCCGTAGAAGCATTTAGATTCACAGGGTCAACATAGACTTTGTGAATGGAAGAGCGCAGTTTCCCCTGAAGAGGGGAGCCCAGGATATTTAAGGTGTCAAGTAGGCTTCTTGAAAGGCCTTATGATATTTCGGAGGCGCAAGTAATCTAGATTGGGGGGAGTGCAGAATGGTGGACGGGGAGGGATTTGAACCCTCGACCTCGGCGATGCCAACGCCGCGATCATACCAGGCTGATCTACCCGCCCATTCCAGCCCCTACATAAATTTATTTTTTATGAAAATTATTTTTAGGAGATATTTTTAAGGGTTTTGTTGCACATTTTTCTTGGAAGAGAAATGCGTGAGGAAGATGACCGGTTTCATTGGTTTGGGGATTATAGGTAGGCGCAGTGAGGTTCACCCTGGTAGAGGCGGAAAGGCTACAGAGGGCTGAGCTTAATCGACCCGGATAATACTGAATGCGGATCATTCGGCTACTGGTTTAGGCTATCAATGGAGGAGGTAAGGGGAGCTGGATACCAAGCAACCGTTGATGAAGACTACGTGAACATTTATATGCTTCAGTTAAAGAGAACCTAGCTCTCTTCTTATTCTCCTAACTTGATTGATAAAGGGATATGAGAAGTTTTATTCTAAGATTATCTTCTTACTTGTGGAATATGGCATATCAGTAATCAGATTTTAGTAAAAATTAGGCCGCATAACTTCCACTTCGAAGATTTTGGCAGCCATCCGCGCCAAAACTCTCTATGAATGATTCTCCAACCTAAACCAGCCATCAGGCTTTCTATGAATGATGGTGTCATACCCCATAACCAATGATCAGAATCCATTATGGTTGCATCTGAAAAGTTTGCCCAGTAATTTATTTCTTTAGTCCATTTCTCATGAAACGGAATGAGTTTCTTTGCTCTTGAGCCTGAAAGTAAAATAAGAGAGTTACGAGGCATGATTTCTTCTGGAAGTATGGCTTGTGAGATTAAAAAGAATTTTTTAGTTTTTGATAGCATAAGAGATAAGGTATGTATTGGGTCTCTCTGGTGGGGAAGAACATCGTAGGCTAAAGCGAGATCGTAAGACTCTTTCAAACTTGACATGAAAACTTCATCTGAGAAATCTCCTATCCGGAAATCTATATTCGCCCTTAAACGTGGATTTTGAATCCAGTTTTCCGACTCAAATTTATCTATCATTGTCACTCTAGGTATATTAAATTCCTCCACACATATACTAGAGTATAAACCGTCTACCCCCCACATTCCTCCAAAGTCTATTACGCTGCTGACGGGAAGACATCTCTCTATCATAGAAATCTTACGTATGATTGTTTCCCAATCCTTCCTCCAGTCAATACTTTTATAATCAGATCTAAAGGATCGAGTGAGAAGGCGATTTAAGCGTGTGCTCTCTCTCTTCAGGATGCAAGTCACCTGAATAATGATCACGCCTTCTTGTAGATAAAGGATGTGGCTAGTAAAGCCGATGTTTTACAAACTAATTATTTTTGTTCATTTTCAGCAGTTAAAATTTACAGCGACTAATAGAATTTACGGATTTTAAATTTTCTACTCAATTTATATACGCAAGTTTTTAGTATTCGCCTGAATAAACGAATTAAATACTTTTGATATAAGTATGGGATATGAGACTTATCCTTGACGAGATCAGCTGAAGTTTAAGTGTATTTGCTTCTGCCTTTATTGGCTTTCTTAAGGATCATGGAATTTTGAATAAACCACCAAGGGGCATTCCGATTTTTCCCCATTTTCTTTTGAGGAAAATTCGAAGTTCACGACTTTCATTCTTCAAAAAATGAATCCGTTTGAATTAAATTTTTCAATCCAGTATTCGTGAGGTTGCTCATTTATATGATCGGTTCCTCCTTGACCAGGTCAGCTGCTGTAAAAAATATAATGTTAGATGCATGAGTCGTCAAGTTGGCTATAAAAGTTTCTGCTGACCCTTTAGGGAGATGTTCTGCAACTTCAGTACTAATAACGAGATCATATTTGCCTAAATTAACGGGCAAGCTAATATCCATTATTTTTATATCATTCCTAACATTTTCAGGAGCA
>JAOAJJ010000041.1 GCA_026414245.1 Candidatus Bathyarchaeota archaeon | reverse complement strand
CCCCTCACCCCGGTATTTATCCCCATAACTTTACGGGCAACATATTCATCGCTACTCACATTTTCATCTCTAAGTTTTGAGGGCTTCGGCTCGAGAAAATATCTCCAGAAAGTTGGGGGATCAAGAAGCTCATTACTATCTTTGGTAGGGATCTCTTCGCTGAGCAATATTCTGAAATCTCTCATCAAAATTTTTTCAGCTCTTCTTTTCGATCCTAAATCCATATACATTATGTGAAACGCGTATAGATCCGCTAGGTCGGGATATATGCCGTATACGGCAAAACCTCCACCGAGACCGTTTCCCCGTTCACGCATGGAGGAGATTGCGTGGACAGGTTCTTTAGAAGCAAATCTTTCTCCCGCAAGATTGATCATCCCGAAAAGAGCGCATGAACTGAAGATTTTATCATCATTATAAAGCCCCGCCTGCTCCCTCTTAATATACATATTATAATCACCTTTTTCTCTGGTTATCTGGGTCTAATTAAGTTTTGAGTGAAAAGCAAAGATCTAACGAATTAATATGCTTGATCCATTAATTAATAGCACCGCTCTTATCTGATTATTCTGCCTTACCCTATTCATTTTCCTGAATCTATCCATGAAGTCTTCGCATGCAACTCCTGGTTTATGCCCCCTAGCGCATATTGGGTATCCATCATTATCTTCAAAGTTAACGCATTCTGGACAAGACATCATATATAATCTTCTCTTGTTAACTCCACCATCTTTAGGCTCGAAATCCTCACACCAAATTTTCGGGTTATGGTTCTTCATGCATAAAACGGCTCCATCAATATCTCTTCGTTCCTCAAAGTTGGCGCAGTCCCTACATAAACGGATGCTCAATTTCCTTCACCTCCGGTTTAAAAAAGAATATATTTTTATATAAAAGAAGCCGAAATCATTTATATTCATGGAAATGGTTATTAATAATCTACTAAAAATATATGAAATATATTGATTGAGGAATATTTATGGAAAGGGACTTAGGGTCTAGAAAGGTTCAATGTGTGGGCAGAGGTTCCTTTATCATATCCCTGCCGAAAGAGTGGGTTCATGAGACGGAGATAAGTAGGGGAAGTGAACTCATATTTAAGGTTTTGGACGACGGGTCCGCGCTTCTCATTCCTAGAAAGGCTTTTAAGGCTAGAGAATCTGAGAAACCTAAATTAAGGGAGTATTGGCTTTATGTTAAGCCTGAGGATGATTCAGCGTCCCTACGTCGAAAGATAACGGCGCTTTATGTTGTGGGAGCAGATATTATACACTTGAGATTTAGGGATAAAAGCTGCCTTCAAAAGCATAGGGCTGCGATGAACGACCTCGTTAAGAACAATCTTCTCGGCTCAGAGATTATTGATGAGAGCGAAAATGAGATAACGATCCGAATTCTAATAAACCATCCAAATCTGCCAGTTGAAATGGCTATTAGAAGGATGGCTGTTTTAGCTCTCGCAGCCAATAAGGAAGCTGTATCAGCATTAAAGAGTGAGGGAGATAATTTCATGAAAGTTGTTTCTGAGATATATAATGATGTTAGTAGGCTGAATCTTTACGTAATCCGCCAACTAAAATATCATCTGGAGCGCGGGCTATTCAAAGATTTAGGGTTTAAAAGCCCGAAGGAGTTCTTAGGCTATAGAATAGTCGCTAACGACATAAAGAATATAGCGGACAATGCATTAAATTTAGCCAACAATATATTTTCGCTTAAAAAACTCATAGAAGATAAAACCCTTACTATAAAGGAATTAGATGAAGAAATCTACACGCAAATCACCGACTTCTGCTCGCTAATGCACCAAACATTCGAGGAAACATTAAAAGTAATGTTCAAGAGGGACTATGAGGAAGCGGATGAAATCTTCTCAAGAATAGAGAAATACAGCAGCATAGAAAGAAAAATCGCTATGACCATATTTGCTAAGAAATTGGATCCGAATATAGCATTAACCCTAGGGCTCATACTCGACGCTGTGAGAAGAATTATGGAATATTGCCAAAACATCGCCGAAATAACCCAAAACAGAACGATTGAGGATTTTATCTCACAATTTATCTAAAAGATAACCTAACGATAACTTTAAGACCAAAACGAGGGAGACTATTTTTACCTGACTAATAGACAATATAAAAGATTACTCCTTAAATGAATGTTTATTCATTTATTTTTGAATTATATAAATATTTTCCTCATAATGGAAGTATTTAGTAAATGTTTTTATATGGTGATGTTATTCTGTTAAACGCGGTGAAAATCTTGGAAAACAATGAAATAATTGAGAAGTCCTTAGAGCTATTAAAAGTAAATAAAGTGAGGTGGGTTCATTCAACATTTACGGATATACGCGGGTTAATACATGACATGGTTGTGCCTGCAAGAGAATACTTAGAGGGAAAGGCTTTCACAGGCGGATTAGGTTTTGACGGGTCGTCTGTAAGAGGTTATAAGTCCATTAACGAGTCAGATATGATATATATGCCGGATCCAAGCACTCTAACAATATTACCTTGGACAAGCGATGAAAGCCAAAAAAGTGCCATAGTTTTAGGCGACGTACACGAGGCTTACGGCGGCGATCTCTCAGAAGTTTGCCCGCGAGGATATGTTGCAAAGAGAGCTGTAAAGGCGGCAGAGGATATCGGTTATACCGCGTACTTTGCTCCTGAAATCGAGTACTTTCTCTTTTCTTCGATAGATCCGACAAAGCTCGTCTGGGATCCATGGGTTAGTCCTAGAGGAGGGGAAGGTGATTCATGGGGTGCGCCGAGAATTGTTCCACAATCCTCTGAAATCACGCCTGGAAAATATTTCATTAGACCGAAAGAGGCATACTTTAGACCCCCACCGGAAGATACTACGATTGAGTACCGTAATGAGGTTTCATCAATCCTCGAAGACTACTTTAGATTCAAAATTGAGAAGCATCATCATGAGGTTGCGACCGCTGGACAGGTTGAAATTAACTTTCGATTTGATAGACCTGTCGAAACTGCTGATAGAGTGATATATTACAAATTTGTAGCGAAAAATGTTGCTAGAAAATATGGCTTAATAGCCACCTTTATGCCGAAACCTGTTTACCTGGATAATGCTAGCGGAATGCATACGCATATCTCTTTATGGAGGGGTTCAGAGAATATTATGTATGACGAAAACGATGAGTACGCAGAGATCAGTCAAACTGGAAGATATTTTATTGGAGGGCTCTTAGAGCATGCTAGGGCTTTAACAGCCGTATGCTGCCCAACTGTGAACTCATACAAAAGGCTTGTTCCAGGCTTCGAGGCGCCAATATATATAATTTGGTCCCGCCGCAATAGGTCGGCTCTAATACGGATTCCAGTCTACTATAGGGGGCCAGAGTACGCGGCTCAAAAGCGACTGGAGTATCGTGGTGTTGACCCCTCATGTAATCCATATTTAGCATTCTCATGTCTTCTGATGGCTGGGCTTGATGGCATAAAGAAGAAGATTGATCCAGGCGACCCAGTCGACGAAGATGTATATAAGATGCTTCCAGAAAGACGTAGATCTTTTGGAATAAAAGAACTACCGACAACGCTCAAGGAAGCTTTAGAAGAGATGAAGAGCGACGGGGTTATGCATCAAACTTTAGGGAGCCATATATTTGATGCATTTATAGAATATAAGACAAACGACTGGAATCAATACTGTCTATATATAACGCCTTGGGAGATAGTGAAATACCTTGACTATTAAGTATGGAAGTTCTGCTGAAGCGCTGCGCCTCCTCTTTTTTCAACTCATTAATAACTGTATGGTGAGCTTCATCGAATGAAAATAGCTATGGCTCAGATAAACTCAACTGTAGGCGATATTAAAGGAAATGTAAAGAAGATCAAGACATACATAGAGGTGGCTAAAAGATATAGTGTAGATATAGTTATCTTTCCAGAGCTGGCGGTCACCGGTTATCCCCCGCAGGATTTGCTACATGAGAGGGAATTTGTGAAAGAGAACAAAAGAATGCTACTAGCAACGATAGGTGAGATGAAAGAGGATATTGTGGGAATAGTTGGTTTTGTGGACTATAAAGATAGAGATCTCTACAATGCCGCAGCTATTTTCAAAGGAAATAATCTCGTCGCCGTTGCTTATAAGACGCTATTGCCAACTTATGATGTTTTTGACGAAGCTAGATACTTTAAGCCCTCAAAGGAAATCAATCCAGTAAGAGTTAGCTTTAGCGAAGAAGAAATCGCCCTTGGCATTGAGATATGCGAAGACCTTTGGGATGAAGAATACCCTATAAAAGTTACGGATGTTTTAGCCGCTAAGGGGGCAAATATAATCTTCAATCTCTCAGCATCCCCCTTCTATGTTGGAAAAAGATTCGTTAGGATGAGATTATTACAAGAGAAGGCTAAAAAGAGCAGTCTCCCCATTTTCTATGTTAACATGGTTGGTGGCCAAGATGAATTAGTCTTCGATGGACAAAGCCTAGCCGTGGATGGAAATGGAGATTTAATAGCCATAGGCAGACAGTTCGAGGAAGACCTAGTCATAACAGACATTGACCTAAGAAATGGGACTGCTAAAAAAGTTGAGCCGCCTCCCTATAGTAGGGAGGAGGAAATGTTTAACGCAGTTGTGCTGGGTATACGCGATTACTTCAGAAAAACAGGGTTTAAGAAAGCTATAGTTGGGATGAGCGGCGGGATCGATTCATCCCTAACCGCATGTATCGCGGTAGAAGCATTGGGAAGAGAGAATGTTATAGGGGTTTTCATGCCCTCCAAGTATTCAAGTCAGCATAGTGAAGAGGATGCGCGGAGAGTGGCTGAGAATTTAGGGATACTCTTTATAGAGATACCAATCCAAGAGATAATGGAGAGCTACCGAAGAATCCTGGAGAAGCCTTTAGAAGAGATAAGAAAAAATTTTGGTTTAGCGAAGGGGAGCGATGATCCGGTTGCCGATGAAAATATACAGCCAAGAATAAGAGGTAATATTCTCATGGATATATCTAATAGGCTTAAGGATCTAAAAATACTTGTAATAAATACTGGAAATAAGACGGAGCTCGCTCTCGGCTACTGCACGCTCTATGGGGATATGGTTGGCGGGATAGGCGCTCTTGGAGATGTAAGTAAGCTTGAAGTCTACCAGCTAGCAAGATACGTTAATGAAAAAGCTAGAAGAGAAATAGTTCCTATGAGGATCTTTAAGAAGAAGCCATCCCCAGAGCTGAGAGAAGGTCAATATGATCCATTCGACTTCGATATTGTCAGTCCAATGGTGGATGACATAGTAGAAAGGAGGAAAAGCAAACGTGAACTCATCGAAATGGGCTATCCGAGAGAGGTTGTAGAGGACATTTACAGGAGATTTAGGAGGGCAGAATATAAAAGGAGGCAAGCGCCGCCATGTGTAAAGATAACGCCCAAATCATTTGGTATAGGGTGGAAGATGCCGATCGTTAACCAATGGGAGAGATGACGATCTCTATGGATAACAGAAAATCTCGATGGTTATTCCCAAATAATTGTTTCACCTAGGAACCTTTTTTAGTAATAATTTCAGAGAATCTTAAATCTATCTTCTCACAAAAATATTTTTGGTGAATAAATGGCTGCGAAAAACAGTTTATTAGAGTTCATTAAGAGACAGATTGAGGTTGAGAATGAAATAGTGAAATCTCTTGATGAAGCCTTAAAAGACATACGAAACCCAGCTGTTAAGGATGTTTTAAAGGGGATATCGCTGGACTCTGTTAAGCACGCTGACATGTATGCTTCAGCCCTGACGCTTCTGACGGTGGTGCCGCAGGCTCTTTCGCAGGAGCATCTCGAAAGGCATAGAAGTTTGGTGGAGAAGCATATACGCATAGAGGCTGAGTTAATAGAGAAGATCAGCAAAATCCTACCCACTGTTGATAATGAGAAAGTGAAGCTTCTTTTAACAGCAATATTGGCTGATGAAAAAAGACACCATGAACTCTTAAAGCGGGTCTTGGAGATAATTGTCCGCGGAGAAACAATAACCGAAGATGACTGGTGGGATGTTCTTTGGAGAAACACTCCATTCCACGGAGCTCCCGGAGGATAACACCGACGTTGAAGTGCAGAAGTTTAGAAGATTGATAAATTATTTAAGTGTATGCGACGATAAATAGGGGTAAAGGCAGGAGGTAAAGATTTTGGCTTCAAAGGAGCTGCTAGATTTACTGAATAGCGCTGTAGCGCGGGAGCTTCAGGTATCTATCCAATATATGTGGCAGCATGTCCAGTGGAGCGGTGTTAAGGGCTTTGCTGTTCAAGAGGAGTTAAAGAAAATAGCCATAACCGAGATGAAGCATGCCGAGGCTATTGCTGAAAGGCTCTTCTATTTAGGCGGCATCCCAACAACTAAGCCTGCGGAAATATTTGTGGGAAAAACCCTGAGGGAAATGATCGAGCGGGATGTTAGGGACGAGGAGAACGCAATAAAACTCTATAAGGAAATAATAGAGAGAGCCCGCAAAGAAAACGATGTGACAACAGCGGTTCTATTTGAAGGGATACTGAAGGAGGAGGAAGAACACCACGACTTCTTTACAACGCTTCTAGAAGAAATTTGACGGTTCCTCAATAATTCCAATTCTTTTTCTCTATTCTATTTAAGGTTTAAATCGACGGTTTTCTCTAAATTATTTTAGGTGAGATCATGGCGAACGTGTTTGATGTTGATGCTGAGAGTTGGGAGAGGGAGGTTTTACAGTCCGACATATTGACGGTTGTAGATTTCTGGCATGAGAGGTGCCCATGGTGCATTATGCTAAACCCGATCTTCGAGGAGGTTGCGAAGGAATATAGGGATAGAGTGAAGTTTGTTAGATTCAATGTCTTAAAGAGCCCGAAAAATAGGAACATAGCTATAAGAAATGGTGTTATGGGAACGCCTACAATAGCATTTTATTGTAGCGGCAGGAATCTGGGCTCAGTGGTTGGCTTCATTCCAAAAGACCATTTAAAACATGTAATTGAGGATATGATGAAGCGCTATAGGGAATGCGTTAAACAGAGCACAAAGCTAGAGTAGCTTAAAAAGCATTAGCAAAAAATCATGGAACATCAGATCATGAAGGCTAGAAATCTCTATAATTCATAGTTTTTGGTCAGAAAATCCTTCACTTTGGCTCTATATTTACTTATACATTTTTCGACAAAAATCGCATAGCTATCGGGCATATTATTTAGGGAAACCTGGACTTTATGAATTATTCTCGCTTCTAATGGAGGTATATTATGACCCCTCCTTTGATAGCTATCCGAGATTATTTTCAATGCTTCTTGAGCAGCCTCCCTTGACCTTAAGTAATAATCCTCCGCATATCTAACTATTGCGCCACCAATTCTCCACGCACCCTCAGGTGAGAGAACAAAAACCTGGGGGTCAAGCGGATTCGCTGCAACCAGCAGATCCCTTAAGATGGAGCCAAAACCGCTTTTTAACGCTTCATTCATCAATAATACATCGTATCCCAATATTTCAACAAAGACTTGCGGTGCTGAACCCCCGTAAAGCATAATATTCTCTATCTGCTCATTAGACCATAGATCGCATGCAGCTGCAGCAACATTTCCAACAAGACTGCTGTGAGCTGGAGCGCTTGCTTTTCCCTCCATTGATATCGGTCGGCCAGTTATAGCCTTCACAATTATGTTTTCATATCCGCAATCCTTACTCGGCCCCTCAGCGCCCTGCTCAAAAGCTACGAGTGACCTGGCGGCGCCGATTGCTCTTACAACTGCAGCAAGGGTGTGGGAAATAATGCTTGTCCTTGTTCCTCCAGCCAGCACCATTGCAGTATTACTGTGGGCGCAGTCGGTGTCGCCGCCAGCTATAATTTTATGGTTTCTAGATATGCGGGTAATTTCACGCCATAAAAATTCCATGTCTAGGCTTCCAAGTATTCCCACTGAGAATAGAATGCCCTCTATATCTTGCCTAATAATCGAGTAATTAAATACTTCTTTCCCGCCAATTGACTCTATAGATAAGACGTCAGCCCCATTCTCGGCAGCTTTATCGAAGGATTCTAATATAAGTGATATTTCTTCTCCTCCCCTCATGTCGCCTCTAAGCTCCCTTATATCGGCAACCGTCGCTCTGAGAGCTGACTTTAAACCGAATTCCTCGAAAAATTTCTCCATAATGGATTTTTGCATATTTGTTATCTCTCCACCTAAAGATGGATTCCTGGTGATTATGAAAGTCTGCTCGGTCTCCAGCTGTATGCTCTCTAGACCTAGATCAACAGCCCGCTTTAGTACACTCTCAGTTATTTCCCGGTATTCTCTCTTTAGAATCTCCGAATCCTTCTCGCTTCCCCTTTTCGGGAAATATTTAATCTCCGGGATGACTTCGCCCTTCCCGACCTCAAGATTAAATCCGTATCTCAAAGGATATTTACTCACCCCAAAAATAAGATCACTCCAAGATTTCATCTCTAGAGAGCGGTATACAGGCATAATGCACCACAATGAAACCTTTAAGTAGCCTTAGTATGTAATATAATTTTTGGATGTATAATGGATACATGCCCATTAAATGTCAAAAGATGTAAAGTGTTAAGGAATTTTTCTCAAATTAAGGATTTACTTGAGTATCCCAGCTATTTTTGCTTGGGATGTAATAGACTCGTAAGCGCTTTTGCTAAGGCTCAGGAAAAAGACTCTTTTAAGCCCTCCCGCTAGCAAGCTTCTCACATAAAGTTAGAACCTTTTTCTCGATATGTATCTAAAAGCTGATAATGCTGCTTTACATCCTTCTCCAGCCGCCACCACTATCTGCTTCTCTGGAACATTTGTCACGTCTCCAGCAGCAAATAGCCCCGGGTAGCTCGTTTCGCATGCGCAGTTTACAATTATTTCTCCCCACTGATTCTTCTCAACAAAGTCAACTATCTCAGAGTTAGGTACAGAGCCTATTTCCACAAAGACCCCTTGGACTGGCAATAACGTTATCTCATCATTTCTTTGAACCCTTATCCCATTAACAGTTTTTTCGCCAGTGATCTCCTTAACCCTCGTGTTCGTCCAAACCTCAACTTTATCAGATGCCAGCGCCTTCTCGACGAGTATTGGGTCAGCTTTAAGGCTAGGCTTGAT
>JAOAJJ010000003.1:316-23159 GCA_026414245.1 Candidatus Bathyarchaeota archaeon | reverse complement strand
TACCCAACACAAACCCTCCAACCCAACAAACCCAAAATCTCAATAAACCCAAGAAAGATTTAAGACTTTTCATACAAAACCCCTATCTTAAATCTTAATCTGAGGGCGAAAGTAGTTTTGCTCCTCTAGTGTAGAGGAGGCTGCGAAAGTTTCCGTCCTAGAATTATCTAAGATCCTGATAACAAAATTTCAACTTTCTCAAGTGTGGCGACAAATAAAATACTTAACTAAATCAATAAAGCCCCTTTGAGAATCACATTGCCCTCTTATAAATAATGGGATAAAAATGGGGTTTGAGTGGTTTAGTTAGCTAAGCGCTCGTCTGACATTCTCCAGACTTTTATCCACGTCGTATAATCCTAGGCGCTTAAGTTCTTCAGATGTTGGTATGCCTCTCTCATCCCATCCAGCAGCCTTATAATATTCCTTCACATTCTCCTGAATTCTCGCCCTATCCACAGCTTTTCCACTATAAGGCCCTTTGGTCAGCGGCTCATACCATCTCTGCGGGACATCATCGTGAATTCTTGGATCCCACCTTAAGTCCGGTCCTCCAAGTAGAAGCGTAGCTCTCTGGATGTTCAGTATCCTGCGGGACATTAAGTTAAACCATTCATCCGGCGTGATCTTCCAGCCTGTGACAGCTTCGATTAGTCCCCACAGAGCTTCCCTAGCCTCTTGACTGAAGAAGTTAAACCAGCATACAACACCCGAATCATAAAGTATCGCGTTAAGCTCGCTGTTTCCATGGTCCAGCGGCATGTAGGCGACTGAAGTGTGGTCTCCCCCTTGGACTGAGCATGGATATGAAACGTAATGTGGGTAGTCTTTTCCGCTCCTTATGCCGTGGGCGCCTATAGCTATACCCTTAGATGTTACAGCGTATTTCGTAGCGTCTACACCCTTCATTTTACTTATCTTCAACGCAGCCCTATACGTTCCCTCAGCAAGAACATCGCCTATCCCCCTTCGCTCAACAATCATTTTCAGTAAATCTGAGAAAGCCTTAACATCACCCCAATTAAGCTCTATACCCCCTAAATCCTCCTTAGTCAATATGCCCCTCTGATATAGCTCTGCAGTGAAAGATAGTAGGTTACCGGTCTGGATTCCGCAGAAGCCCAGCTCATCTATGAGCGCTGTCAAATAAATGTTCTCTTCAGGCTTAAATATGCCGAGGTTAGTTCCAAGATAGGCTTGATTCTCATAGTCAGGGTTATCAGTTATAGAGCCTTTAAACGATCCGAAATTAATGACCGCAAGCTTTAGGCAGGTGGTGGCGCAGCCGTAATCACCCCAGAACTTCTTAACCCAGAAGGGCTCAAATTTATCGACGCCGAAACTCTTCTCATCATGCCACTCCTCCTGCCAATTCATAATTGGCTCAGAGCTCAGCTCAGCGCCGACAGTGTAGCCAGCTGAACCAGTACCCCAACGCCTAAAATATTCCGCTTTTAGGCAAGCCTTAATGATCCTATTAATATACTCCATGGTTTTCTCCACGTCATGCACCTCTGGGAGCGGATTGGTTCCCTTAGCAAAAATAGCCTTCAACCTCTTTGATCCCATAACGGCCCCATAACCACCGTACCCTGCTGCATGTGACCACTTAGCTAAAACCGCAGAGGTTCTACATAGCCTTTCACCAGCAGGACCGATATATAGCATTGAAGGTTCTTTTAAGAGCCCGCGGCCGCGATATTTATCCTCAAATCTCTTTCTGACCTCTTTAACTAAAGTTAACACTGTTTCCCTCGCGCCCTTGCCCCAAATATGGCTTGCATCTCTAAGCTCTATATCTGAATCCTTGATTAGCAGGTATACTGGCTTATCAGCTACCCCAGTGAATATTATTCCATCATATCCGGCGCACTTAAGGTCTATTGAGAATTCTCCTCCAACAGTTGAGCCAACTATACCGTTACTTTGTGGCGATTTACCTGAAACACATATTCTACCTCCGGGAGCGAAACCTGTTAATGGGCCGGTAAACACTAAGAGGATATTTTCTGGACCCAGCGGATCAACTTCGCTCCATTTGTTTCCAAGGCGATCCCAAAGGATTTTAGATGCGAGCCCCCTTCCGCCAATATACTGCCTAAGAATATCTTCGCTAATTTTAGTCTCCTTTATGTTTCCTGAAGATAGGTCAACCTCAAGAAATTTGCCAGCATAACCCCTCATTTCAAACCTCCTCCGCTATCTCCTCACCATATATCACTCTAACCAAATCCTTGGTTATCTCCTCAGGAGTTCTCGCATATAGTTTAGCGTTATAGCCGGCAGGTCCCCTAATAATCTGTAGGGCATACCAACCGCCCTCAACGCAGACTTTAACGCACTCAGGATCCCCACCGCATAGATCACATATGACGGCATAATTTTCGGTTGGATGGATATAGGGAACCTTGCCGGGACACGCTTCAATACATCGGCCGCAAGCAATACATTTCTCCTTATCAACGAGAACAGCGCCATTCTCTTTGTTCGTCGATAGGGCTCCAACCGGGCAAGCGTTAACACATGGATAATCATGGCACTGGGCGCATAGATGCGGCACCTCTATGCCTGGAACAAGCATAAAGACTCTTACCCTCGATGCTTCAGGCCATATCTTCCCTTCATGCTTAACCGAGCAAGCCACCTCACATCTTCTGCAGCCGCTGCAGCGTTGATAGTCTCTATAAATCCAAATTAAACCGGCTTCACTCATCGGCATCGCCCCACAGAACAATCCAATTAACTGAAATTTTCATAAGCAACTATTTATTTTTTCCGGCTTCCCCATCCTGACATGCGGGAGACAATGTGTCTCGAGCCTTAAACCGGCTTAAAATGAAGTTGGATGAAAAGGCGGGGAGAAAAATAATAAATCCATAATATGGAACGGCTGAAATTTTAACATTTCCTAGATTCTTTTAAGCAAATCACTAAAATAATGTTTAGAGAACTTGAATTTAAATAAATGTTTAAAGGACAAAAGACTTATATAGTGAAACTACCTTTTAAAAGTTTTTACGGGCTGATGAGCTAATCGATTCCGAGATAATTATGAGGAATCGTATTTTGTGAAGTTTCCCGTATGAGGCAGGTTTCATCATATAGTAGATAAGAGGGGTTAGATATGGAAAAAGAAGGTGTTGAGGTAAAACCTATGCAGGTGGTTATTGTAGATAAGTGCCCTGAATGTGGTAGCGCTAACCTTATTAGCGACCCTGACACTGGGGAGATTATTTGTAGCAATTGTGGTTTAGTGATCCAGGAATCTATTATGGATAAAGGCCCGGAGTGGAGAGCTTTTACGCAGGAGGAAAAAGAGAGTAGAAGCCGAGTTGGCATACCAACATCATTCTCAGTTCATGATAAAGGTTTATCCACGGCGATTGATAAGATCAACCGTGATGCGCTGGGACGAAAGCTTCCTTTAAATGTCAGGCTGCAGATGTGGCGGTTGAGAAAATGGCAGATAAGATCGAGGGTTCACTCATCGATTGACAGAAATCTAGCTCAAGCCATGACTGAGATCGATAGGTTGTCTGATAAGCTCGCTATCCCATCATCAGTTAAGGAGAAAGCTGCAGTAATATATCGTAAAGCTCTCGATCAGGGGCTAGTTAGAGGTAGATCAATAGCGGCTATAGCTGCAGCCTCCCTCTACGCTGCGTGTAGGTTAACAGGCACGCCGAGAAATCTTAGGGAGATATCAGAGGCAAGTCTAGTTGGAAGAAAAGACGTTGCCCGATGCTACAGACTGCTCCTACGAGAGCTTAATCTAGCTATGCCGATAGCTGATCCAACCATATATATTCCGAAGATAGCTGAAAAAGCCGGTGTTTCAGGACACGTTCAGGCGGCAGCACTAAAAATATTGAATGAAGCTAGAAGAAAGCATATTTCAGCTGGAAAAGACCCCATAGGCTTAGCGGCGGCAGCGATTTATATTGCTGCCTACCTGTCTGGAGAGAAAAGAACCCAGAAGGAGATAGCTGATGCTGCCGGTGTAACCGAGGTTACTGTTAGAAATCGCTATAAAACTTTAAAGAGACAGCTACATTTAGAGATACCTGACTAATCGTGGAGTCCTCTGCTTATTTATTGCCCTCTTCTAACTCGACTTCTAAGACTATCGGCCCAATATAGCCGCAGTCCCCGCAAACATATCTCTTTGGCATAAGCCATGCATCGAACTTGCTAGATAGCCTAATATTTCGGCCTCCGCATCTAGGGCAAGCTAAAACCTTACTTCCTCCGTCTGAAGGGCGTAATTTAATGCTTTTAATGCTATAGAATATTCTGCTAAGAGATTTAATTTTCTCCATAAGCTACTGCACTTCAATGTTCTCTTTAGGGTAACCCATCTGAATTAACAATTGATAAACCTTGTCTCTTTGATCCCCCTGTAGCATTATCTGCCCATTCTTAGCTGTGCCGCCGCATGCACAATAAGACTTCATTTTTTGCGCTAAACGGCTAAGATTTATGTCCTTGCTATCCAAGCCCTCTACTAACGTCATCGCTTTCCGAAATTTCCTTGTCTCTAAACGGATCTTAATCTTCTGCTGTTCTTTGTGAATCTCTCCACAAACACATATATCTTCTGGAAGCCCGCATATAGGGCAAATATCCACCATTATGTTTATCTTGACCCCTTACAGCCCTATATATTTTACGTATTTCTGGAGGTATTTAAAAATTTAGGGAAAACCCCTTCTAGGCTTTGAGTGGAGAAGCCTATGTTAAACTAATCTTCTTCGCTTTATCTACATAAAATATATTGAGTGATGCTAACATTAGTTTAGAGAAAGGTGATTTTCTCATGAAAGCCGATGTGGTCATACGCAATTGTATAATAGTTACAATGAATATGACGGCGGATATAATAAAGCAGGGGGTAATCGCCATAAAAGATGGTTTAATAACTTATGTTGGAAGATCATCTGAAGCCCCGATACTTGAAGCCGACATATACATCGATGGAAGCAGAAAAATAGCTATGCCCGGCTTAATCAATTGCCATACACATGCAGCTATGTCGCTCTTCAGAGGAGTCGCCGAGGATAAGGAGATAACTTCTTGGTTAAGGGAAACTATATGGCCGCTTGAATCAAAGCTTAGGCCTGAAGACGTTTACTATGGGTCACTTCTCAGCTGTGTTGAAATGATTAAGAGTGGAACAACATGTTTTTCAGACATGTATTTCCATGAGGATATGGTCGCTAAGGCTATTGAAGAAACCGGGATGAGATGCGTCTTATCGCCGGGAATAATCGATTCTATAGGCGGATTATTCGGTGAAGTTCTTCTCACAGGAGCCTTGAAAATCGCTAGAAAATATGGTGGGGGCACAAACAATAGAATATATGTTATGCTTGGACCCCATGCAGTATACTCTTGCAGCCCAAAATTACTTAGACGGATTGGCGAGAAAGCAAGCGAGCTAAATATCGGAATACATATACATTTGGCGGAGTCGGAGGGAGAATCCGCCAGTATAAGAGAAACTTATGGTAGGAGCGAGGTTGAACTCTTAAGTGAGCTGGGTCTCCTCAGACCTAATCTGTTGGCAGCCCACTGCATCCATCTCTCGGACACGGACATCATGCTTATGGCTAAACATGACGTCAAAGCCGTCTACAACCCAGTATCCAACATGAAGCTATCCTCGGGAATACCTAGAATTAAAGATCTTTTGGATGCCGGGGTAACGGTTGGGCTTGGAACAGATGGACCTGCCAGCAACAATATCTTAGACATGTTTGACACCATGAAGATTGCCGCCCTACTGCAGAAAGCCAGGTATGGAGACCCGCGTGTTTTACCCGCTAGAAAGGTCGTTGAAATGGCTACGAGGGACGGGGCTAGAGCCCTAGGTCTCAGCGGTTTAATAGGTTCAATCGAGGTCGGCAAGAGAGCCGACATAATACTGATAGACATTAATAAGCCCCATCTAACCCCATTACATGACATATATGCGGCACTCGTCTATTCGGCGCGTGGAAGCGATGTCAGTACTGTTATCATTGATGGGAAAATAGTTATGGATGAAAGACGTATACTGAGCGTAGATGAAAACGAAGTCGTAGAGAGGGCTGAGAAAACCGCTTATGATTTGCTAAGCCGAAAAGATCCCATAAGAGATCTGGTTTGGAAAGCATGAGGAAGAGATGGATTAAAAAATAAGAGGTCATGGCGTCGAAGCGAGACTAAAGGGGGAGCTCACGTTGTTTCACCGCATAGCGCTGTTATTCTCCTCCAGTTCTCGTCAACCCATCTCTGCAATTCTCCGAGCTCACGCTGAGCCTCCGGCTGGAATAAATGTGTAAACCTGCCCTGCATTTTCAGGAATTCCAGTAGCGGTTTCGGCTGCGGAACCTTTATGTTAAGCTTATATTTGCCTCTTTCAACCTCGTATACTGGCCAATACCGTGTCTGGACAGCCAATCTAGCAAACTCGATGCTTTTAGATGGATCAAACCTCATACCTACTGGGCATGGGGCAAGGACATGTATGACCGCTGGGCCGTTGACCTCTAAGGCCTTGCGGACCTTCGTTATATAGTCGTTCCAGTAGGCTGGTGAAGCTGTTGCAGCATACTCAATACCATGGGCTACGCATATTCCAATCAGATCCTTCTTGAATTCCGGTTTGCCTGGAATTTTTCGGCCAGCCGGGCTTGTAGTTGTAGCTGCTCCGTGGGGGGTTGCGCCGGAGCGCTGTATCCCCGTGTTCATGTAAGCCTCATTATCATAGCATATGTATAGGAAGTCATGCCCCCTTTCAAGAGCGCCTGAAAGAGCCTGTATTCCAATGTCAAAAGTTCCACCATCACCGGCTATGGCTATGACGTCAACATCCTTGTTCCATAAACCTTTCCGCCTTAAAACTTTGTAAGCCGCCTCAATCCCTGAGGCGACTGCGGCTGTGTTCTCGAAGGCAATATGAACCCATGAAACTTTCCAAGAGGTGTATGGATATATTGTTGATGCAACTTCAACGCAGCCTGTGGCGTTCACCACAACAGTTGGACCGCGAAGAGCCTTCATAGTCATCCTCATTATTGTTCCGGCACCGCATCCAGCACACAACCTGTGGCCGGATGTGAATAATTCCTCAGTAGGTAAATCTTGAAGCCTAACCATTTCTACTCTCTCACCCCTATATATTTTACATATCCCTTTTTTCCAGTCTTAGCAACTTCAAGCGCTTCGTCAAAGATTATTTTTAAATCGCTTGGCGTTATGTCTCTTCCACCCAAACCGTGTAGGCAATTGAAGACGTTTAAATCTTTTCCATAACGGTAAAGTGTCGTTATGACATCGCTGCACAACGCGTTGAAGGGAGCACCGAAACTGCATGCTTTATCAAGGACAGCTAACGCCTTAACGTCCCCAAGAGCTTTAACTAACTCTTCTTCTGGAAACGGTCTATAAACCCATGGCTTTATTACTCCAACCTTTTTCCCCTTACTTCTAAGATCCGCTGCGACGGCTTTAGCTGTCCCAGCTGTGCTTCCAAGACATATTATTGCGGCTTCAGCATCATCCATAGCATAGGTTTCCAGGAAACCATATTTTCTTTCAGCTAGAGTCTCATACTCCGCGTTAACTTCACTTATAACTTTAAAAGATTCTTTTAGAGCCTGTATTTGCTGGAACTTCATCTCGAAGTAATAGTCTGGGAGGCATAGCGCTCCAACAGTTATAGGCTTAGTTGGGTCAATAGTTATAAGCGGCTTCCTGGGCGGAAGGAACTTGGAGACCTCCCAGTCCTCTAAAACTTCAACCCTCTCCATTGAGTGGGAGAGTATGAATCCATCAATATTTACGCTCACGGGAAGCAGCACCCTATGATCCTCCGCTATCTTGAATGCTTGAATGACCCAGTCGTACGCCTCCTGAGAGTTTTCGGCATATATCTGTATCCAACCGCAGTCTCTAGACCCCATCATATCAGAGTGGTCGCCATGAATATTAAGCGGTGCTGAAAGCGCCCTGTTTGCGACACCCATAACTATGGGGCATCTTAAACCAGAAGCTATGTAAAGCATCTCATGCATTAGGGCTAAACCTTGGCTCGCTGTCGCCGTGAAAACTCTTGCGCCAGTTAGGCTTGCACCGATACATGCGGAGAGGGCTGAATGTTCCGATTCAACGCAAACAAATTCCGCATCCATTTCTCCATTGTAAACATACTCGCTTATCACCTCAACCATTATGGTCTGCGGCGTAATTGGGTAGGCTGCCACAACATCAACATTGCACTGCTTAACTGCGTAAGCTATTGCTTCATTACCAGTTAACCCCATGACTCTACCCATCCACCAATCACCTCTCCTCCTCAACCATGGTTATGCATTTTACCGGGCACTCATTCGCGCAAATACCGCAGCCCTTACAGTAGTCGTAGTTTACGTCAACGTATTTTTCAAGCCTTATTATCGCGGAGTCCGGGCAGTAAATCCAGCATAGGAGGCAGTTTATGCATTTTTTCTGGTCTATGATGGGCTTAAAGGCTCTCCAGTCACCAGTCTTATATTTCATGGCGGAGCCGGATTCAAGCAGATATCCGCCAATCGGGAGAGATTTCCATCCAGGCTTCTTTTCACTCAACTCCAACCGCCTCCTCATAAGCCCTCTTTATAACCGCTATATTCTTTTCGCCAACGGCTCCAGGAAATCTTTCAGATATAACTTTTATCAGCGAATCCATTGTGGTTAAAGGAGCTGCCTTCAGCAGCGCTCCGAGCATGGCTGTATTATATATCGGTCTTCCAAGAACATCCAAAGCTATTTTCATCGCATTAACAACGTAGACCTTGGCGTCCTTAACGCCTAAGATACCTTCAAGCTCCTCCGGTCTTCTCTCAGAGTTAGCCACAATGAACCCTTTTGGGGCTAAGCCGGCAGCGACGTTAACCCTGCCGATTAGTGTTGGATCAACTACGACAACTATGTTCGGATTATATATTTGGCTATGCACAAATATAGGTTTATCAGATATCCTTGTATACCCAGTTACAGGAGCACCTCTCCTTTCCGGACCGAACTCTGGAAAAGCTTGAACATATTTTCCATCTAAAAGAGCTGCTTGAGCTAGAAGTCGGCTTACAGTAACTATGCCCTGTCCACCTCTACCATGCCAGCGCACCTCGATGAGCAATTGCAACTACCTCCAAAGCCCGCTCTTTACGGGAATTAATGTTTAACTTACATTGATAAATATAACTGTATTGATCTTCTCTTTAATCTCTATTTAAACAGCGCTGATTAACCGAGGCTCTTAAATTTACAATGTAAAGGACCACGGCGCAAAAATTCTAGCTAACAGGAGAATTAGGAAAGAAGTTGCCGGCACTAGAACATTATCGTCTATTGGTTTAAATTCAAAGTGTTCAACCAGTGAGGCTACAGCTCCAGCGATTATTCCGGCAAGCCCAACTACAGCACCTATACTCATCGAGAATAATGCCATTGCAAGGTTACCCCACCAGGATTTCGTCCTCCTCCTATAAATAGCGTTTCTCACGATGCCTGTTATCGCGTCTCCAACAGACATGAAGACCACTGGCAGTACGCCGATGCGGAAGTCGCCTCCGGTTAGTATCCAGCCTAAGGCTATGATTAACCCCCACATAATGCAGAAAGACACCTCGTATGAATTATCGCTTGTCTGAAACCAGTACATTAATCGATTTTTCCTATGGTGGTAGAATAGGAAAGCTGCGAGGAAGAGACTCATGATAAATGGTAGAATGAATGACTTAAATATTAGCGGGATGATTGAGGCGCATAATCCTCCAGTTAATATATGTATCAATTTCCTATTATAATAAACAGCCACATTCTTCTCAAGCCCCTTCTTCATCATAAAACTATAGAACTTTTTAGCTAGAATCATGACCACAAAGATAACCCATATAAGCAGTATGAATGCTGCCGTAATCTCTTCAATATATATCATAAACTAAGTATTTTCAATAAAGGTCTATTTAACAATTTTCAAAAACCGGGAATATTTAAAAAATTATGTTTACTTTATTGCATCGTATCGCCATAATATTTTCACTCGGCTTTTGCTGGAGATTTTGGATCCCACTCACCTAAGTATACTTTCGGCCTATAGCCTCTTAAGGTTTCAGGATCAAATCTTATCTTCTTGCCCTTTTCAGCTGACATATAGGCTGCCATCATGAGCTGCGTTACTAACAGCCCATCCCTCCAATTCTCCTCAGGCAGCTTACCTTTCAGGAAACATTCAACCATATATCTATTTTCATCCTGATAGCCGTAGGTTATCGCCTCGTTCGGTATTATCGGTATTAGCCCCTGCTCCGCCGCCTGCTTTTCCACAAACTCCTCGGTAGGCGGCATCTTAACATTTCTGCTGAAAAACACGTTTAGCTCCTGCTGTAGACTGTTTATGGTTATAGAATATTCTGGCCCAAGAACTTCAAACGTTAGCCTTAAGCCGGGGCCGACAAAACTCCACGATGTTCTGGCTTCTGAGAGAACTAGGCTGCCGTCCTCATCCTCATAAGCTACGAGGGTTAAGGCGTAATCTTCAGCAGGAGCCTTCCCATAATCAACATTAAAGTTCTTTTTAAGTATAGAGATATAGGGTTCTTTAGTCCATTTAAGAGACGCTATAATTGATTGAACTGTTATAGGCTTAAACGTTTCTTTAGGTTTATCCGGGTTCATGAGTAGGTATCGGCTGGCTTCTAGGCTGTGGCAAGTCATATCTAGTAGCACTCCGCCGCCTGATAGCTGAGGGTTCCAGAACCAGGATGAGTGGGGACCACCGTGCTCCTCAGCGGCTCTAGCTAAATATGGTCTGCCAGAATATTTAGCGCCATATTTCCAAATGGTTTCTTTTGCGCGGATGACTGAGGGAGCGAACACTTGATCCTCCAAGTAACCATGGAGGAGCCCTGCTTTCTCAACGAGTTTAACCATTTCTTCGGCTTCGTCAACGTTTCTTGCAAGTGGCTTCTCACAGCATACGCCGACGATGTTCGCTTTCCCCTGTATAGTCTCTTCCACTATAGCCTTTACGACCTCAAGTCTCATGAAATTCGGGTTAAGTATCCACACTGCGTTCACTGAAGGGTCTGAAAGCATGCTCCTTAGATCCGTGTAAACTTTTGGTTTACCGACGCCCAGCGTTTCAGCGAGTCTTGATAATTTACGGGCGCTTTCCTCCCTAATGTTATAAATAGCCGTTATCTCCGCATCCCTTATACCGGTCCAGGATAGCGTGTGGAATCTGGCTACAAAGCCCGAGCCTATGAAACCTACACCCAATTTCTTCAACATACTTCACCAGAATATTATTTCCAACATAATAAAATTAAAGATTATGTTAAATCCCCACAAGCACATTTAATCTCATGTAAAATGGTTAGGATCTCATCGAAGCCTACTCCTGTTTTAGCAGATATTAATGGGACTCTTTTAGGTGGGAAGAAACCCCTCAAAGATTTCAGCAGCTCAATATCCATTTCCTCTCTCAGGTTCGCCGGCTTCCTCATTAGGAGACTGTTTGGGTCTCTTAGGATATTCTTAACCTCCTCTATTTCTTTCTCGTCGAGAAGATCCGCCTTGTTTAAAACCGCTATAGTTTCGGTCTCAAGAGTATAGTATGCCGTTAAAGCATACAGGTAAAAGCTTACCAGATTCATTTTTAACGCTGAGAGATCGCCGAGAAAAAGGCAGCATCTATCATAGAAACCGCTAACTATAATCCTCCCAGCATCCCTAAATAAAAATGGCTCCAATTGCCCAGGTGTATCGAACAATACATAGTCGGCATCCTCAAATTTAGGCACTTTAGTTTTCGCCAACCTTTCCATGCTTTCAAGTATAGCTCCATTCGGCCCTAAATTCATCTCACGCATTATGCTCTCAACGGTGAACTTAGACCTTATGTCAAAATCTAGGCGGTATCCCGGATCCAGAACCCCTGGATCCAGATTTATTATTCTAACTTTATAGCCTTCGCTAGATAAGTATGCTGAAAAGTTTTTGACGAACAGGCTTTTACCAGACCCGGCTGGACCTAAAACAAATATGTTCATTTTGGGAAACCTTAATTCTCATAGGTGATGGTGGGATAAAAACGCTACTATTGGGGCACGTTAATTTTCAATCACTACATTTTATTTCTCGATTATTAGGCTTAGGGCATAGTTGATCATTCTGATTCTCATGAAGCCTGCAAATCTTAAGCGTTCCACTATACCCTTCAAGTATCTTTTCCCCTGCCTTACGCCAGGTTTCCCAACATAATGTAGTATTCTCCCATTGCTCTTGAGAACCCTAAAGAGCTGTCTATAAAACTCCAGTGAGTAAAGTTCTGGAGCAACATTTATCCTAGGGGGATCATGGATTATGAAGTTAAAGAATTCGTCATCGAAATTCTTTATCTCCTCGAAGATATCGCCAATTATGAGTTTAATCTTACTATTTTCAAAAAGATCTCTTGAGAAAGGGTTCTGTTTAGCTATGAATATGACATTCTCATCCTTCTCAACTGTTATGACTTCTCTAACGCTTTTCTTCCGGGCTGCTAATATGGCCGTATAGCCTAAACCGGTGCAGCAGTCGAGGACAGAGCCATAAATCTTACCTAAAGCCTTAATCTTAAGCATCGCATCGGTTTTTGGATCTACATCGTCAGCTCTATGCATACGTATCCCAGAGATCTCGAGATAAGGCCATGTCTCTGTTTTAACGAGCCTATAAAATTTCCCGGTTTTTTCACTGTAGAATTTTATTATAATATCCATCAAATTAAACGATGTTCACTTCTAGCTTTTTAATTTTAAGCCAACTAATATCTTCGGTAAATCGCTGTTATCTATCAGTCCTAAAAGTTGTATTTTTCCCCGGGTTTAAGTAAGACAACCTTAATGTTCGAGGAGGATTCAACTCTTCTTTTGAATTCCTCTGGGCTTGTATCCCATCTATGCATAGGGATAACTATTTCAGGGTTTATGGCTATGGCTGCGTCAGCTGCCTCAGGGTTATCCATGGTGTAGGTGCCGCCGCTTGGAAGGAGGGCGAGAGTTATTCTCCTATTTTTAAGATCTTTCATTTCCGGAATATAATCGGTGTCCCCTGCGTGATAAATGATCTTATCACCTATTTTTATTAGATAGCCGAGACCGAAACCCTTCGGGTGAAATGGAACCCCCGGCGATCTAAAGCGCCTCACGTTATACGCGTGGACAGCCTCAATCATTATATCGCCGACTGTTATGCTCTCCCCGGGCTTAAGAACCTTAACTCTTCCCCTAATATTCGCTGCGCAATCTGCCGGAGAAATAATTACTGTCCCGTCTTTTCGCACCTTCTCAATTTTAGATATGTCACAGTGATCGTAATGAGAATGGGTTATGAGAACTATATCCGCCTTATCAATGTAGTCGCCCTCGTAAGGGTCAATATAAATGTTTTTCCCATCGACAGTTATTTGAAAGCTGGCGTGACCAAGCCACTTAACGCTGATATTAACCATCCCGAGCCGCCTCCAAAAATGAAAAATGCTTTCTCAATATATAAATCTCATCACTGGAGCGAAAGCGTAACATTTATTAAGACACTTAAACCAGAAAAATATTTGGTTAAAGCCCTGGTAGTATAGTCCGGTCTAGTATAGGCGGCTGTCGCCCGCCCGACCCGGGTTCAAATCCCGGCCAGGGCGCCAGTTCTCCGGATCTAAATTCTTTCCCCATCCTTTTAAATTCTGGAAGTAATGAGTTTGGCGTGAGAAGCGAGATTTAAGATTATTTAGAGAGACTTGGGCGCTATAGGCGAATTACGGTTGGCTTTAGGCGTAACGGCGAAGTAGCGCCCCGGCTTCCTGTATCACTCAGCCAGCTTAGGACTCTCAACCGCTAGGTTGAGTAACGCTGCTGCACATGATAGACTTTAACCTTAAGGAAGCCAATAGGGTAGATGTTGAGCGTGTCGCCTGGATAAACGGGCAGTTCTATAGGAAGTGGGCTAAGCATAGTGGCTGCGATAAGAATGCCCTATTTTTGGCGTCTATCAATTTAGCTGGCATCTTATTGCTACTAGTAGTTTTACTGGTCCTATTAGCCCTGATTCCAGGAGAGGGCTGTCTTTGTTATAGTGTTTCCATGTTGCGAAGGTTATTCGCTTGCTTGGAGGTTTAGGTTTACCTTGAATATACCATTCTGGCATCTTCCTAATGGCGTTCATAAATAACCCTCCAAACTCATCGGCTCCTACGCCATACTCGTATTCCGGCGGCTGTTGTTCGTCACCTATTAAGCGGTTAACCCAAACGTTCGTAACTCTGACTTCAAGCTCATTCTCTCCTGACTTAACAGCCTCGGTTATATCCAGTCGATATGGCGGCTTCCACAGTACACCTAACTCTTCACCATTCAATCGAACTTCAGCTATGTTTTCAACTCGCCCAAGATCTAAATATATTCTTTTGCCATTAGTCTTCACGCCCACAGGCAACGTGAATTTAGTTCGATACGTCGCAGTGCCAGAGAAGTATTTTACACCTTCATCTTGATGCCTATGCAACGATATTAATTCCGTTAGAGTTATCTCAGGCGGCGCGCCGGAATCTAGTGGGAATATTACGCGCCAAGGTCCATTAACCTCTAAGGCTCCATCAACCTCCGGAATATTAAGGGTTATTGTTCTTCCCTCATTATCGCGGAGAGTATAGGTGCCACTCTTCCAGATTAAGAGTTCAGCTCTCCCATCGCCAGCAATCTCAACTGCAGGCGGCTCCTCCAGCTTGGGTGGGCCGCCCTCAACTATCTTCTTAATGCGAGCCTCGTTTAAAACCTCAGCGAACACCTCTAGCCCGCCTATATCCCCAATAACATATGCTGGTTGAGTTATAATTGAATTATTGAGGTATGGTTCTCCAACTCCAGGATGAACGATCTTATTCGATTTCCTGCCAGCGCAGACGAGCTTGCCATTCACATACAACAGTGGTATGCGGTTCCTATAAACAAGCGCGATATGGGTCCAGCCTTCGAGAGGCATGGGGACAACTAAGACCGGCTCCGGCTCCCCTCGGCTTCGCTCGAAGATAGCTATGCCATTCCTCCCAGTCACTAAACCACATATCGCATGTCCCTCCCCATAAATAAGCTCGCCTTGTGGTGGATAGAAGATCCAGCATGCGCCTGAGCGAAACGGAAATATTCCATCGCCGATAGGTATTGAGGCGTTAACCTCAGGCTTAACCCAGACGCTAACCGTGAAATTATCCGTTATATTTGGGTATAGCCCCGGCTTAGCCGCTGGGAAAGGCTTGGTATTCATCAGCACTTCGCCATTTCTTTCTATAGACGTGAATCTAGGTGTGGAGGCTGGTGAACGGAAGACAACGAAGGTCGAGCCGCATGGACCTAAACTCAACGGCATGCGAACGCGTCCATCCTCCAAAACTTCGTAGATCGGCATAGGTGTGACTTCACCAGTTTCAGGATTCCAAATCTCAGGTCGCATGTTTTGGACACGGAAGGTGCAGACTAAATCCTCACGCCTCCTCCGGCGGTTAGCAATAAAGTAAACGTCTACACCGTCATCCGTGCGCCTATGAATATAGTTTATCAAAGCATCCGTGGAGCGGCTGCTACACTCAAAATCAGGCTTAATGCCCAGTCTATCTAAAACCTCTTGCAGTGACCCAGCCCAAAACACCTTACCTTTACCGAATTCCCGCTCCTTAACCGCTCTTCCATCTAAATCACCCCACAACTCATCGATAATATGCTTTAATTCACCATCACCTTGGAGATCAGCTAAACTCGGCGAACCCTTAGGCTTAGAGCAAACAACCAAGCACATCCCCCGCTCAACCATATCACGAATCTTACGTAGCAATCCAAGCGTTATCTTCTCTCTCTCACCCAACACTAGAATACTATAACTCATCCCATCCGGCGTAACAATTTTTCCATCCTTAACGCATAAACGTGTTAAAATCGCCTCTCCATTCACAAAATCGTAGTCGTAGCCTTTTGGAACCGGAGGATTTAACCGGCTTTCATGAGGGGCTGCTGCGTGGGGGTCTTCGCCTATAAAGTATAATATATCGGCGACAAACTTGCCTTGTTGAAGCATATATTGACAGCGCGTTAAATATTTAATCCAATCTTTTCCCTGATCCCACCAAGTAGTATTTCGATTAAATGTGCATCCGAAGGGCCCCATAGTCATGCCCGGCTTAACAGTAGGATGAGGTTGATGGGCGTAGGTGTGGAATATTATCTGGTTTAGCCCGCGTGTAAACATGAAGTCGCCAAGACTTTTCATTAAATATGGGTGTTCCTGCCATGCGGATACCGATGGTTCTCCTGTAAACGATTCAGCGCCAACGATTGGTTTTCCATAGATATGTGCTATGGAAGCTGCAAGCTTTATTGACCGCTCATGTCCATCATCACGGGCTAGCCAGAATTCACCCATCGGTATGTCTACTCGTGATCCAATTTGTATTTCATCAAAGGGCGCTCCACTCTCGATTCCAGAGCCTGAGCCGAAACTATATGGCTCCGCGTATGATTTCATGCCGTGTTTGTGGCATAACTCAGTGAAGCCGCCATAGTAGTAATCCGCCATCATATCTGCCTGCACTCTCCGAACATCCCACAGGAAGCGTTCGGATACCTCTACGCCTCCAACAATCCTTCCAGTCATAGCCGGCAGGTATTTACGCAGGTCATAGCCTCGTCGGCGCTGAAACTCCTCCGGGAAATTAGGAGTCCAATTCTGGAATCCAACCTCATAACTATCTATTAAAGCGCCAGCTAAACCCCTCTTAGCAAGAGATTCAATTGAGGGAAGCAGCTTACCAAAGAAGCTGTAAAAATGATGCTGCATAGCCTCAAAACTATACTTATCGCATTCAAGCCCCTCGCCACCATCAGGGGCAGGATGATTCCTAGTGCCTACTGTAGTATAACCTATCCGCAGAACAGTCCAATCCCCGGGAGGCGCATCCCAAACCAAACGCCCCTCCCCATCCACATACTTCGTAACATCAATGACGGATTCAGGATTAATAGCTGAGCCAGCAGGATCCTCAACAGTCTCTTCAGGCGGTAATGCGGCTTCGATGAATGGGTTGAACATCCCAGATAAGTTTATTTTAGATGGTAAGTTAGCGATGCGGGCAGCCCAGAATAACCGAACCTCAAAGACGCGGACTGGCTCAGAAAATATTAAACGGAAATATTTTGCTTGGACGGCTGAAAAATTCACTATTATGGGTAAATTCGCTCTTACACCTAATCCTATAGGGGCTACTCTAAACTGGCGTATTTTCTGAAAGCTAATACCATTATTTGAAGATTCTAACGAAATGCTAATGGGCCGCCTGAAGAAAATAGCGGGAGTTAATGGAGCGCACATAATTAACATAGATCTCGCCTCAAATGGTTCAGCGAACTCCAGCTGCAGGTAAGCTGGTTGATCGGGACCCGATGGTTGAACTTCAACTCCTGTTTCCGGGTTATCATCCGTTATTAAATCTACATTGACCAGCCCGCTGCTTGAAAACGCTTTGCTAACCAAATTTTTAAACGGCTGCTTTTCCCCAGGAAGCGACGGAAATGCTAGCACACATACATCATTATAGTAGTCTAGGTTAGCGTATGGCCTCGGCAACAAAACCTCTACGCGTTTCCCTCCGGTGACATATGTTTCGCTCCAAACCAGCATCTTCATTGAGTGGGCCGGCGTAATCCATGGGCCGCCACTCGAAGACCAACCTGGACAGTTATGCATAACAAACTCTAAACCTAGCCGCTCAGCTTCCTTAACTGCGTGAAGCAGTAAGCACAGATGCTCATCACTCCCATAATCAACTGGACCTTTAGGAATACCTGTACCAACCTGAAACATCTGGAAACCGATAACGCCAACACGGCTCATAGCTTCAAGATCCAAGGAAACACCAACATCACTAATATTCCCATTCATCCAATGCCACCAAGTCTTAACACCAGCACCCTTAGGAGGACGCTTAAAGCCATCAGATAGTGAACATTTTTCCTCAAATTCCACCGTAAAACAACCCTTCTCAAATAATGATTTAATAGTATAGCGAATAAAAATTTAACTGTTCTTAACACTAAAATCCATCTTAAAATATTCATTATTATACGTTAATTCGCTTAGATGTTTTATCCACCTATTTTTAGAAGACGCTCTAGAATATTACCATGTTCATTAAGTGTGCTGGCTTCAGAGATTAATTCATACAATAATCAAAATTATTTTTAGTTAAATTCTTATTTTGAGACTGTTTATAATTTCTTGGGTGATTTAATGAGCGTCTTTGAGGCTATAAGAACTAGGAGGAGCATACGCGCCTACGAAGATAAGCCGGTTGAGAAGGATAAGCTCCACAGGGTTCTTGAGGCCGCTAGGCTGGCGCCCTCAGCTGGTAATAGGCAGCCGTGGCGCTTCATCGTCGTGACAGATCCGAAGGTTAAGGAAGAGATAAGGAGCGTTAAGGAGAGGTTTAGGCTTCCTCCCCCAAAGGGAGTGCCCCCGCCTCCGTCACGTATGCCTCCTAGAGACCCGCTGCTTACGGCTCCAGTTATAATTATTGGCTGCGCAATACCAAAGGAGAGCTTCCCTGGAACGGATTTTTGGAAGATCGATGTCTCTATAGCACTACAGAACCTTGTTTTAGCGGCTTGGGAGATGGGGTTGGGAACATGCTGGGTCGGCGTCTTCCATGAGGAAGAGGAGATTAAAAAGGTTTTGGGTCTTCCGGAGGATACCAGAATAGTGGCAATGGTAACACTCGGATATCCAGCCGAGAAGAAGGAACCTGTAACTGACAGAAAGCCTCTAGAAGAGATTGTCCGATATAATCATTGGTAAGAAAATATTTCGGTAGAACCAATTTTTTATTTTATGCTAGTAGCTCATTCTGCTTTACGCTCAATCCCACTTATGAATTTTTCGCATAGATAATATGTTTTCTTAGCTCTTTTAACAGCGTCTTCAGCGTCTCTCTCATCAATAACTTCCTCCGGCGTGAGGAAAGTCTCCTCTCCCCCATAGAGACTTATTTCTCTCTTTTTAACCAGTGTCTTGCTAGATTCACATAAAAATCTATCTCCGCCACAAACCATATTGGAAACCTATCTTTAACCTCCAACATTACATCTGAAACATCATTTTGGGGTATTCTATTCCAACAGCCTTTAAAGCCGCCTTTAAGGAGAGTTCAACGCATTCCTGACTCAACCTCACAGCATACGGATAATTACGCTCCATGAGCGTTTCTTCGGCATCTTTGAGTCTAGCCATTAGTGTAGCCTCGAGAAAACGATCTTTATCATAGAGGATAATGGTCTCTTCAGTTAAATCTAGAAATAGAAGTGGAATCCTCTTTATCTCCACCCTTCTGAGCGGATAAAAGCTTAGAGTTGTATAAGTTGTATAGATGCCATGCTTCCTGAGCCACTTAAGCTCCTCATCCAATTCTTTCTCTACATGAATGAGATTCTCCATTCTTGAGCCGAGGCTTCCATGGAAGGAGTCTGAAACCAGAAGTATATCAACATCACTATTACTCGACGCCACCCCACGGGCGACAGACCCATAAATAGCGAAGGACTGTAAATCCACATCTTTCATAACCTTTTTAAGGCAATCTAATATCAGCTTAAGGTAACTTTTTTGAGCTATTATGTCAAAATTCTTAACCGTTTCGGATGCTAGAAAAATGAGGTTCTCAGGGTCTAAAAGCCTATAAAGCCTGGGTCTTTCACGACTAAAGATTAGGAGAGCCCTTTTTGAATGAAGTTTACTAAATGCCACAGAAAGCTTATTTTCATCAAGCGACAGAGCTTCTTTAGCGTCGCTGAATGTGAAAGCTCCACGCCGAACCTTACAAAAAGCCTAGAATATATTTCTCCAAGCCACCTAGGTAGCCACATACACAATCAACCTATTTATTAATCTTTACTTTTCGATAGGCTTCCACATGAAGGTAGCGTCCCCTCTGGAGCAGAATATGGGAAAATAAAGTTCTTTCCAAAGTTGCTGGATTTTCTTCGTATTCTTCGCCGCTTATTTTCTTCAAGTTTTTACATAGTCTTCAATGTCTAAGAATTGAAGATTAGGGGGAATAGTGTAATCCGAGGTTTTTCAGTGTTTCATCCTTCGGCACTCCTCTCTCGTCCCATCCTCTAGCCATATAATACTCATTTAACATCATGTTAAGTTCTTCTGGGCTAATAGTGTTTCCTAATGTTCCACCTTCTTCTAATCTCTCGTTCGTTAACCGGTATGGCAGCGTATCATCCTCACGGGTTATGCCGCACCTAACATTAAACATCCTTTTAAGAGTGTATATTCTCTCCCCCGCCTCAAGGAGCTTTTCAAGCGACATTGGTATGCCAGTCACAAGCGTGTATAATCCAGGTATATGGCCCGGCGCTATTCCGAGAAACTTACATATTATTAGTGATTCCAAGATCTCGTGCCAGTTTTGAAGAGCTGCCAAGACTCTTCCCTTATCTTTAACATCGAACCTGTTTAGTCGCTCATATATTTTTAAGTCAGGCATCCTCTCACCCTGTTCTATACGATGTATTAAACCCTGCAGGTGGCATGCCCCCCTGTTTGATACGGCGTACTGCAATCCCATGCCCTTAAAAGCCCGTGGATCATGCATGGGTATTTCAAGCCCTTTAACATGCATGGCGAGTTTCTCGGATCCTTTACCTATAATCTCAGAAGCCCTCTTCACACCCTCAGCCAATATGTTGCCTAAACCTTTTCTCTCACCTATGAACTCAATAAGTTTAAGGATGGTCTCCGGGTTGCCCCACTCTAAATTCAAATCACCCTTCTCCTGACCTGTAATTATACCCTTCTCATAACATTCTATCGAGAAGGCTATGCAGACTCCTGTTGAAATCGTATCCATTCCGTAATGATTGCAGAGGTGGTTTGCCTTAACAATTACATCCAACCTGTCGTTAAGTAGGAGCGAACCTAGAGACGCAAGAGTCTCATATTCCGGCCCCCGCTTTAACTCTAATCCGGCGAATGGTCCGTCCTCAATCTTCACGTATCTCCAGCAGGAGATTGGGCAGTTCCAGCATGCCCTTTTACCTTTAACCATCATTTTATTATATGTTTCTCCCGAGATGCTGCTGATCTTCTCCCATTTACCTAGCATAAAGTTTTTTATTGGGATGTCGCCGTACTCGTAGAGCATCATCATTTCACCGCTGGTGCCATAGGAGGCGAATATCTGCGTTGTTGGGAAAGACATTATCTGCGGGTATATTCTTCTAAGTATGCTTTTTATGCGCTCAGGATCTTTTACAGGGATCTCTCTGGTTCCCTTAACAGCGATAGCCTTAAGGTTCTTAGAGCCCATAACAGCTCCCATCCCGCTCCTTCCAGCCACCCTACCCTCATCATTCAATATTGAAGCGAAGCGAACAAGCCTTTCACCAGCAGGCCCTATACACGCTATCCTAAAGTCTTCGCCGAGTCTCTTCTTTAAAATCTCTTCGGTTTCTAGAGAGCCCATGCCCCAGAGTTCTCCAGCATCCTTTACATCAACCTCCTCATCGCTAATAACTAGGAAAGATGGCTTCTCAGATCTACCTTCAACTATTATTCCATCGTAACCCGCTCGCTTAAGCTCCCTAGCCCAAAACCCGCTTGAATGAGATTCACCCCAAGTGTTGGTTAAGGGGGATTTGGCGCAGACAACATATCGGCCGGTGCATGGCACCAGTGTTCCGGTTAACGGGCCGGTCATGAAAACGAGCTTATTTTCCGAGCTAAGCGGGTCAACTTCCGGATTAACTTCATCGTAAATTATTTTTGCCGCTAACCCTACTCCGCCAATAAACTTTTTTAGGTCTTCTTCACCTAGGTTCTCCGTTTTTATGCTATTTGAGTGCAAGTTTATTCTCAGAATCTTACCCATATACCCGTACATTTCTGACTACCTTTTCAACCCTTTTGACTGCAGCTAAACCTTATATAATTTCTCTATTAGCTCCATGTCCTCCCTCGGGATAAGCGGAATCTCCCTCTTAAGGACGCTGGCTACAAACTGGGTCATCGCCACCTCCTCCAGAGTCTCCACGATCGCTTCAGCCTCCAGTAGGTTGCTTCCAACACCTATTACGCCGTGATTCATAAGTATGAGGGCTCTAGCCCCCTCTATATATTCTCCCACAAGATTCGCCAAGGCATCGGTACCCGGGAAAGCCCATGGTACAACTCGAACTTTTCTTAGCACAACCGCCGCCTCAACAGTTATTGGCTGTATGGGAATTCCAGCTAGGGCTAAACCGGTTGCGAAGGGATTATGGCAATGAACAACAGCGTTAACGTCAGCCCTCTTCCTATATATCATTGCATGGAATGGGGTTTCTACGGATGGCCTTAGGAAACCCTCTATGACCCTTCCATCTAAATCGGCTTTGAGTAGATCTTCAGGCTTTAACTCACCTTTAAAGACTCCGCTGGGCGTGATCCAGAACTCTTTTGCTCCAGGGATTCTAGCGCTTACATTTCCACCTAGAGCTGAGATTAAACCCCTATTAAAGAGCCTCCTCATTGTCTCACATATCTCTCCCTTTAACTCTTCCTCAGAACTTAAGGGTAGGAATTCGCTCATCCGGATTCACCTAAAGATTAGTTTGGCATAATATTGTGTCAAAACCATGCAATTAACTTTTTGGCAATATTGGAGAGTTCAGCAAGATATGTGCATTCAACATCGACCCAAAATCTTCCCAAGCTAAATCTTTATTCCAAAGTTTCCCCAATTTCCCCATACAAT
>JAOAJJ010000003.1:0-306 GCA_026414245.1 Candidatus Bathyarchaeota archaeon | reverse complement strand
CCCATAAACTTCCCTAGCGCTCAGTTCAAGGTTTTACTATGAACATTAAGTGGCTCTGACTACGCGTCAGGCAGACTGTTAAGGTGAAGGGGAGGCAGCGTCGGCAACCAATATCCTAAACCACATATATTTTATCACATATCCGCTACCTTTTTCTGGTGGAAAGAAGGGTTTAAAGACCAATAGAGTAAATTTTTATCCTAGTTTTTTAATATTATGTTTTGCCCCAATGATTTGCGATGGACGGGCTGAAGGCGTGATGACCCATTGCAGATATGAGGGGTAATAATTATAGATCCCTGGTCT
>JAOAJJ010000040.1 GCA_026414245.1 Candidatus Bathyarchaeota archaeon | reverse complement strand
ATTAAGGATTATTCATGGGCCTGAACCGCACACTGTTGGCGGTAAGGCAACCCCCTGGACTGAGGGGAAGGGGACGAGGTATGTTGAGGTTGCCCTGTGGGCGGCTGGCTGCAATCTCAGATGCCGGAGCTGCCAGAATTACGGCGTAACATACGATAATTCTTCAGAGCCTTTGACGCCTAGAGAAGCCGCTAGAAGATTAACCTATTATAGGAGGCTTTATAATGTTAACGGTTTAGCGATTAGTGGCGGAGAACCTACATTAAATAAACGTTGGCTCCTAGAGTACTTTAAGGAGCTTCGGAGACTTAATCCAGATAGGAAGGCTAGATTGCATCTTGACAGTAACGGCACTTTATTAACGCCACCATATATTGATGATCTTATCGAGGCGGGAGCAAACAATATAGGTGTTGAGCCGAAGGGCATACGCCTAGAGACCTTTATGAATATAAGTGGAATAAAGGATGAAAACGTTGCTGAACGATATCTGAAAACGAGCTGGAACGCTATAAAATACCTTGCGGATAAATATAGGGATAGAGTCTATATCGGAGTAGGCGTCCCATATAACTCAGCATTCATGAGTTTTAACGAGATATTCGAGATAGGGGAGAAAATAGCCTCTATAGATCCATCCCTCCAAGTCTGTGTGCTAGACTACTTCCCAGCATTTAGGAGGAGGGAGATAAAGAGGCCTGACTATAAGGAGATGCTTAGAGTTAAGGAGATACTGAATGGTTTAGGGCTGAAATACGTGATCGTTCAAACATCTCTTGGACATATTGGGCCTTAACGTTTTTCAGATCTTCTCTTAATCTTCGAGAATTGGAAGGCTATCGCAAGCTGCTAGAGTATCTAACATTGCTTCAGCTGTTAAAGATTTGTCTGGATATGCTTAATTATTTAGTGAGGTTGACGGATTTCAGCTCAATTCTGGAAAGGATGTTAGTGCGGCTATCTAGCGAAGATCTTAATCCGGATGCCTTATTAGGGATATCGAAGCATCCTTTCTCAGCTGATAGAACGTTATGCTAAAAAATAATGGAAATACTTAATGTGATTGGATAGCCGCCCCATCAGATGAGTTTCAGACCAGGTTAAACTTCACTCTTCACTCCACTTAACATCCCCAAGTACTGTTTAAGCTTACCGAATATCTCGTTTGCCTTTATCTCTTCAGCGCTTTCCGGCAGCATAATCTGGTATTTCCCCTGCCCAATGTCTCTAAGAATGAAATATTTTTTGCCAAATTCAAAATAAATGAAGTCTCTGCCAAGCTCAATATCCCACTTCTTTGTTTCCTCCGACATATAGGCTCACAAAACTATTAAGCAGCATTAGCTATTATTAAAGATTTTTCCCCATGTAATAAAAATATTTTGGCATAGTCCCATATTTATTTTTAAGAATTAATAGAGTGATCTTTCAGATGAAACCGAGAGAACGTGTATTAGCTGCCATAAACCATGAGATACCCGATAGAATCCCAACTGATATATGGGCCACACCTGAGGTTTGGAGTAATCTTAAGGCATATTTTGGTGAAAGCGCCAATATTATGGAGGCTCTACATATAGATGGCATAACATGGATTTCGCCCAAATATGTAGGCCCAAAATTATTTACTAATGGAAAGTGTAAGGTTGATTATTGGGGTATAAAATATAGACTGGTTAATTATGGAATAGGAGTATATGAAGAACCTGTTGATCCACCCTTAGCGCATGCAAAAACTATAAGGGATTTAGATGCATACCAGTGGCCTAAAGTTAACTGGTTCGATTTTTCAGAAATGCGGGAAGAAGCTAAAAAATTCGCCGAGAAATGGTTGTCGGGGCAGGTTATGTGGCTATATTTTATCAACACTGTCTTTTAAGGGGTTTTAAAAATGCTCTACTCGACCCGATTATGAGGCCTGAATTCACTAGACATCTATTAGACTTAATATCAGATTTCCTTTATGGTCTACATCTCAACATGTTTGAGGCATGTGACGGACTTATAGATTTAACACAAGTAACTGATGATTTCGGCGCTCAAAATGGTCCCATATAAGCTTGAAAATTTTCCGCGATTTCTATAAGCCACGCATGAAAAAGTTTATAGATTTAGCTCATAGCTTTGGGATGAAAGTTTTCCATCATGATGATGGGGCGATACGTATGTTTATACCGGAATTAGTGGAAATGGGTATAGATATATTGAACCCGGTGCAATGGACATGTCCGGGAATGGATCTTGATGAATTGAAGAGGGAATTTGGCAAACATCTATGTTTCCACGGTGCTTTAGACAATCAACGCATACTATCCTTCGCAACACCGGAGCAAGTTAGAGCTGAGGTCAGAAGGTGCATAGATATATTGGCGTCGGATGGAACAGGATATATCCTAGCACCATGCCATAACATACAACCTGTATCGCCAATAGAAAACATAGTAGCAATGTACGATGAAGCATACAAGTATGGTTCTAAAATACTCTCTCTGAAAAAAGATTAAATTGAGGACGTATATTAGGATTTAACTAAACTTGCGGTTTAATCTCATCTTAGCCCTAAATCCTTCAAAGATTCAATAAGTAGCCATTATGGCTTGCAAAGGAGGTTGTTGATCGCTGTTATCTTAAGGCTTTCTATTGATCTTCGAGGTCCCCTAACCTTTACCTCATAGTTTTCTTTTGGGAGTAAGCTGAAGTAGTTGTCGCTAAACGTAATATTGGGGTCGTCGGACTCAACCCCAACTATCCAGGCGAATTTATCTGATCTAATTTTAAGAGCGAATACTTCGTTTCCGAGGCTGTCAACCGTCCATTCGATGTTTACAGGCTTAAGCTTTAAATCCTTCCACGGAGCCATGAGAGAAATATCTCTGCTCAGCATCTTGCCGTCTTTAGTGAAACTAGCCCAATAGTAGCGGCTTCGCCGCTCTTCCTCAGAAAGTTTAGGCAGCAGAAGGTGGATTAACCTCTGCGAGGCGTCGGCGGCTACGGTTATTTCCTCTCGACCTAACACTGAAACATTATCCGCATCGAAGCTTCCCCAACCATATTCAAGTTCCCCGCGGATAGGGTTTAATGTGTCGTTAATCAGCCATATAGATAACCCATCAGCCTCCTCCTGAAAGGAAACCATTATTGGAGCGAAAGCCCTTTTAACAGCATAAAAGCTTGGTTTCCGGTTAAGGTAGTAGTCTATGATTGACCAGCTGGCCGTCGCTCCCCAGCAATCATTAAAGCACCAGAAGAGCACGCCGCTAGTATAATATTTTCTGCGTCTAAAGTGGCTGATCACGTAGCGGTAAGCTTCCGCCTGAAAAATCTGGCTTAACATAAGCAATTCTTGAAGAGATAACTCTTCAATATCCTTGCCGAAATGAACTTTTAAAGCGCATTTTATTGCACCACGCTCAAATGTGTTGTTATGGAAGTTCCATGAAGGTGATCCATACCATAGTTCATTTGATGGAAGGCAGCGCTTCAAAGTATCCATCACGGGTGGAGCTAGCCAGCCAAACTCTGTTATAAATTTACCCCGATCCCTTCTGAAGTCTTTATAGTAGGTGCGGCTCTCATCTCTGCGGAAAAGGTAGATGTCCCAGGAATGGCGGTCGCCGAGCTTCTCACTATTCGCATCTAAGCCTCCGTAGGGGCTTGAGGGCCAGTATGGTCTGCTTGGATCGAGCGCCGTGCAGATCTTAGGCATCAGTTCGTGGTAAACCCGCCATCCATAAAATTTCCCATCCCTCCTTAAGTTTCGAAAGATCCACTGGTTTTCATTGTTTCCACACCATAATACGATACATGGATGGTTACGCAGCCTCTTGACAACTAGCTCTATCTCCCTAGCAACCTCTTTCACAAACTCTTCTCTATCATCCGGTATTTGAGAGCAGGCGAACATGAAGTCTTGCCACACCATTATTCCATGGCGATCGCAGGCATCGTAAAAGGCGTCATCCTCATATATGCCGCCTCCCCAAACTCTAAGCATATTGAAGTCTGCCTCCCTCGCCTCACATATCAGCCTCTCATACTTTCCGGAATCAACTCTGGACATTATGGAGTCAGCTGGAACCCAATCGGCACCCTTACAGAAAACTTTTCTACCATTAATCATCACCGTGAAGGACTGACCCTCATCCCCTGGGAGAGGTTCTTCAAGTAAATCCACCTCTCGAATACCATATTTAAAGTTTGTAGAGTCAAGTATCTCACCATCCGATGAGAGAACATTGCATGTGAAGTCATAGAGATATGGTTCACCATAACCATTTGGCCACCAGAGACAGGGCTTCTCCACGAAGATGTTGGTTGAGATAATGTTGTAGCCGGGCGCTAAAGTTGACTCCAGCCGCTTAACAATGGTTCCACCGTCGCCAATCAGCTTCATGTCGAAAAATACTTCCTGCTCTTTATTGGTGAAGCACTCCGCTTCAATCAGCACCTTAATTTTGGCTTTAGCGCCACCGTCAATAATATGCGATGTTAGAAGAATGCTGCGTAACGCTAAGATTTTATAGGAGCGCAGCTTAACCGGCCGCCAGATCCCCATGGTCATAAGCCTAGGCGCCCAATCCCATCCAACTGAAAACTGCGCTCTCCTAAGGAAAATTCTGGAGGCTTCCCTCGGATTTACTTTTTCATCCCCATAATATTTGGATAAGTCTTGCTTCATAGCCCAACGGATACCGCAATCTAACCGCACAACCAGCAAATTCTCGCCGGGTTTAATCACGTTAGTCACGTCAGCAACCCAAGGTATGAGAGCATTTGTTGAGCGCCCAAGATACTGGCCATTAAGCCAAACATCGGCGATGGTATCTAGCCCCTCAAAACAGAGCTCAACATGATCCTGTATGAAATCCTGGTCAACCATAAAGGTTCTCGAGTACCACCAGTCCTTATTCTCCATCCACTCGCAGGATTTAGCGTTCTCGCCGAAAAGAGGTTCCTCTATAACCTTTGCCTTCACGAGATCCATGTGAACATCGCCGGGAACCTGGGCTGGATAAGCCCCTTCACCGCCCACCCCCCTAGTCGGCCAGCCGGATTTTTCGCCCTCTCCGGGATCACAATACTTAAGCGACCATACGCCATCCAACGGGAGCTCTAATCGGCTAATCTTTGCCTTAGAGGATTTTTCGCCCATGGCTCATCACGATAATAGATAGCGTCTAAAAAATAAAACTTTTATGAACTTATTATTATTGAGGGGCAAGCAGTGAGCCGCAGCTTCTCAACCATATCCCGCAGCCTTTTTATGCTGCTAGCTAGGGAATTAGGGCGCTGTTAGAAGGGAACGATTCACTAATACGGTGATGAGTCTTCTAAGCGCTCTTCTAGCAGTGTGGGCTGCGGATACCGGCATACTTATGAGTGCGCCGATTAACAGCCCGTATTTAATCGTCTAGTGAAGCGCATATTAAATTATTTTGAGGTGATCGAGATGCGTTTTCTCTGGCTTCCGATAGTGTAGATTTTGCCATATTTCTGCGGTCATGGTATTTAGGCACCATGATGAATGTTTGCCTGTTTGCTTCTCAAATCCTTCGTCGGATACGCTATTTAAATCGATACTTAAGCACTTCATCATCCATCACGCTTCTTTTGCAGTGCTGGTAGAAAAAAATAATAGTTATACGCTCCCCTAGAATATAGGGAGGAGGGAGGTTAATTGAGTAGGATCGAGCTGAGTTTTCGTCAAGTCCATCTTGACTTCCACACGAGTGAGCATATTGTCAATGTGGGGGCGGATTTAGACCCTGAAGAGTTTGCTTCAACTCTTAAAAAAGCCCATGTCAATTCAGTAACATGCTTCGCCCGATGCCATCACGGCTGGATATATTTTGACACGAAGCTTTTCCCCGAGAGGCGTCATCCACACCTCACCAGGAACCTTTTGAAAGAGCAGATTGAAGCTTGCCACAAGAAAAATATTAGGGTGCCCATATATACTACAGTTCAGTGGGATCATTACACAGCGAATGAGCATCCGGAATGGCTAGTGCTAGATGAGCATGGATACCCAACTGGCACAAAACTGTATGAACCTGGCTTTTACCGGAATCTATGTGTAAATTCACCGTATAGAGATTTTCTTAAAGCTCATGTTAAGGAAATACTGCAGACTTTTCCCGTGGACGGTTTATTTCTCGATATTGTTCGACCCCTGGACTGCTCATGTAAATACTGTAGGGCTGGGATGGAGGCGGAAGGCTTAGAGCCCTCGGATCCGCAGGTAAGATGGAAATACGCCGTGAAAACCATAAATAACTTTAAAATGGAAATGACGGACTTCATACGTCAATTTAATGAAGATTGCACAATCTTCTATAATTCCGGACACGTCGGCCCGATGCAGAGGAGCACTGTAAGCGCTTATACCCATTTCGAGATCGAGTCGCTTCCTAGTGGAGGGTGGGGATATATGCATTTTCCGATAGCTGTGAGGTATGCTCGCAACCTCGGCGTTGACTGTCTTGGAATGACAGGCAAGTTCCATACTTCTTGGGGAGACTTTCACTCATTTAAGAATAAGCGGGCTTTAGAATTTGAATGCTTTAGAATGCTAGCTTTAGCTGCAAAATGTTCCATAGGGGATCAACTGCATCCATCTGGGAGAATTTGCCCGGTCACCTACAATCTTATTAGAGAAGTTTATTCACAAGTCGAGGAGAAGGAACCTTGGTGTAAAGGCGCGAGACCGGTGAGTGAGATAGGGGTCTTAACGCCTGAAGAATTCATGGAGGGCGCTAGCTTCACTCAATTACCTCCAGCTATAATAGGCGTCACGCGTATGCTCCAGGAAGGTTTCCATCAATTTGAAATAATTGATTCCGCTTCAGACTTCTCAAGATTTAAAGTCTTAATTCTGCCAGACAACATTCCAGTCTCCCCAGATCTCGCCCATAAACTAGAAAAGTTTATAGCTGATGGCGGCTCGATCATCGCCTCCTATGAGTCGGGTTTAAACAGCGATAAAACCGGGTTTGCTTTAAAGGAGTTAGGGGTCAAATTGAAGGGTCCAGCTCCCTACAGCCCGGACTTTATAGTTCCTAGGGGTGAGATTGGAAGGGGTCTCCCGGAAACTGAGCATGTGATGTATATGAGGGGGTTAGAAGTAGAACCTGAGGCGGGCAGTCAAGTCCTGGCTGATGTTGTTATACCCTACTTTAATAGGACATATAGGCATTTCTGCTCGCATCGTCACACACCATCATCTGGAAAAGTAGGCTATCCGGGCATAATCCGAAGTGGGAGGGCGATCTATTTCATTCACCCCATTTTCTCACAGTATCATAAAAATGCGCCATTATGGTGTAAAAAACTGTTTCTAAACGCCCTAGATATGCTACTTCCAGAACCTTTGATACGCGCTGAAGCCCCCTCAACCGCTCTAATAACTTTAAATGAGCAGACGGCTGAGAACAGATGGGTGCTGCATTTACTGCATTATATACCTGAACGTAGAGGACAAGATTTTGACATAATTGAAGACCTCATCCCCATATTTAATGTTAGGGTTTCAGTGAGGGTTCCTAAAAAAGTTGAAAAAGTGATGCTTGTTCCAGAGGAAGCCCCATTAGATTTTAAAGTAAAGGATAACCGCGTTGAATTCACGATTCCAAAAGTGGAAGGGCATCAAATGGTTGCCTTGAACTTCACATAAAGCCTTGATCTAAAGGACGAGACTAGAAGCGGCGAGAAGACTGCTAGAGATCCCCTCCTTCAAACTTCACCCTCTTTTTCTTATAGATCTAGCTTTTCTATATTCCTAGAAGCTTTAGGAGCCGAGACGTTTACTCCCTTAAATTCTTAAATATTTGTCCACTTTGAAACTTTTATGCTACCTATTAATTACAGCGATATTTTCTATTTTGTTTTCAGCTAAAAATTCGCTATGACTGTACCCTACGGCTGAGTTTTACGATCGCCACTGTGAAGAGAGAGGCGATTAAAAATGCCGATAAAATCGCGGCTGAGGGGAACTCCGGGATCATAGCGTACTCCAGTGACTCAGCACTTAAGGAATAAGTTGACGCCAGCGGCACCCTGCCGGTATTAAATCCTAACACTATATTAAAGGATGCGGTCTCATTTGGACCCAGATCCTGAGAGCTTAAATATGAATATGATGTTGCCACCACGTATCCAGTTGCGTTATAAAATGCGGCTACCACCTTTACTGTGTGCGCTGTATCTAAGGCTGTATTCCTTATTTCACCTGCAACGACTAGAGAGCCCTCGATGTCAATATATGAGTTGCTTGATAGGATTTCTAACCTCTCTGGGATGGGGTCAGCGTTTGTTGCAACGACTTTCAGGCTGTAATTGTGAACTTTGTTCGCTGCAGCCGTTGTTAACAGCACCTCAAAAGGAGACTTTCTCCCCGGGAGAAGGATGCGTAGATATGCGTGATCGTAGGCTGTTCCCACTATGTTGCCGCTTGAATCATAGAAGGTTACTGTTATCCAGATATCCTTCACAGCGCTATCCCCAATATTTTCCACCTCGCCTGAAACACGATAATAGCCTAGAGCGTCACGCCATCCGGTGTGGTTTGGCAAAATAATAACTGTTCCATCCGCCCTTGATTCAAAGACGCATAGGGTAAGTAGCAGTATGCCCAAAGCTAACATGATCCAAAACCTTCTCAACATCTTCACCCCGCATCACCCATAAATCAATCTAAACTTTTAAAGTTTTAATCGCTTCCGGTCGCAGATCAACACTTCCAAATAATCTAAACAGGCGGGTGATGCATCTATGAGCGGTCAACCAAACGCTGAATTCTCATCCTCCATCACCGTTCTCTGAGCTAGAATGAGACCCCATGCATTTAGGAGGACAGGTGTCCCTAAACGCTTCGAGCCTATTTTTCTCCAGTCTTCCAAAAATTGCAGATTCTATCGAAATGTTCTCTCATAGAGGCTTATCGCATAGTTTATTAGTCTTTTCGCTTCCTCAACGTTTCCCCATGATTTAAATTTAACCCATTTTCTTGGCTCAAGCCTCTTATAAACCTCAAAGAACTCTCTTATCTCCACAAGCTTATGTGGGTGAACATCAGATAATTCTCTTAATCCCTCAAACCTCGGATCTCGGATTGGCACCGAGAGAATCTTCGGGTCTTCTCCCTCCTCATCCTCTAGGATTAACACGCCTATAGGCCTAACCTTAACTATGCAGCCCACTTCAAGCGGCTCGTAGGATAGAACCATTATGTCAAGCGGGTCTTCATCGTCAAACCACGTTTGTGGAACAAAGCCATAATCTACTGGAAAGACAACCGAAGAGGGTATTATGCGGTCTAAAACCTGTCTCT
>JAOAJJ010000039.1 GCA_026414245.1 Candidatus Bathyarchaeota archaeon | reverse complement strand
CTGCATATGTATTATTCTTCGTCCGAGTACTCGGCACCAATCGGCATCTGTGAGATCCCATCCTGTAACCGCCTTATAAAAGTCCCATATTAGGGTGCTCCAGCACATGCTGCACACAACCGCTGAATCAAAGAAAACGATTCTCATATCGTTGTAAGCGTCATAGACTCCTGAAGTGTGATCGCCGCATTGGGGTGAACACGCATAGACGATTGGATTAAAATCTAATCCGCTTCTAGTTCCATGAGCTCCTACCTCAACGCCCTTAACGTGCACAGCGTATTTTGTGACATCTAAGCCCTTAATCTCGCTTATCTTTAAAGCCGCCCTATAGGTTCCCTCGGCTAGTATGTCTCCTATACCCTCACGCTTAACTATCATTCTCGCAAGCCTCTCGAAGGCTTCTACATCTCCCCAATTTAACTCGAAACCTAAATCATCCTTAGTCAATATACCCCTCTGATAAAGCTCAGCTGCGAAGGCAAGCGTGTTGCCGCCATTTATCCCGGAGAAACCCAGGTAGTCTATGAGGGCTGACAAATATATGCATTTGTCAGGATCAAATATTCCGAGGTTAGGTCCAAGGTAGGCTTGCATCTCATAGTCTGGATCATCAGTGATAGCTCCCTTATATGGCCCCGTCTTAATAACCGCTATCTTCATGCATGCAACCATGCAGTTAAAGTCGCTCCAATATCTCTTAACCCAATACCTGAAGTCGAATTTCGGCCCGCCGAATCTTTTCTCATCATGCCATTCCTCCTGCCAATTCCTAACAGGCTCGGAGCTCTGCCTAGCACCAACCTCATATCCGCCGTAACCGGTTCCCCAACGTCTCAGACGGTCTCTTTCAAGTAGCTGTCTCTCGACTTCTTTAAGGAGAATCTTCACTGTTTCCGGGCTAGCGACGCTGGGCAACGGCTTCCTCCCCTTTACGACGATAGCCTTAAGGTTTTTTGAGCCCATAACCGCTCCATAACCGCCGTAGCCGGCAGCATGGCTTATCTTCTGCATCACCGCCGCTGTTCTAACCCTGCTCTCGCCCGCTGGGCCACAATATATAATCGCTGGCTCCTTAACTTTCTCCGCACCCGGTCTCGCCCTCTTGAGTAGTTCAAGCCCCTCTCTAATTAAGATTTTTATGGTTTCCGGAGCCTCTTTACCCCAGATATGCTCAGCGCTCCTGATCTCAACGCTGTCATCAGTTATAAATAGGTAAACTGGCTTCTCAGCTTTCCCGGCGACTATTACGCCATCGTAGCCAGCGCATTTAAGCTCGTTTCCAAATTCCCCGCTTAGGGTCGAGCCTATGATCCCGTTGGATTGGGGCGACTTACCTGACACACATACGCGGGAACCCGGATATATGCCGGTTAAAGGCCCCGTAAGAACTAGAAATATGTTTTCAGGTCCCAGTGGATCAATCTCTTCCCACCTCTCGCCAAGCCTATCCCAGAGAATCTTTGTAGCTAAACCTCTGCCGCCAACAAAGTTTCTTAGAATATCGTCGCTGAAGGTTACATCTTTTATTTTTCCTGAGGAGAGATCTACTTCTAGAAACTTGCCGGCATAACCCCTTACCATTTAAATCCACTCCTCCCCCTTCTCACCATAAAGGTTTACCGCAACATCCTTAGTGAGGTCTTCAGGCTTTTGGGCGAAGAGCTTCCTATTGTAGCTTCCCCAACCGCTCTTCTCTTCTCTAACCGCCCAGAGCGCATTAAATTTAGCCTCTTGGCAAACCTTAACGCATTGCGGGTCTCCACCACATAAATCACATATCACCGCTTTTCCGTCACCGGGATGAAGGAATGGAATATTTCCAGGGCACTCGCGTATGCATACACCGCACCCAGTGCACTTCTCTCTATCAACTATAACTGCGCCGGTTCTATCGTCGACTGAGAGAGCTTTGACTGGGCACGCTGAGACACATGGATAATCATGGCACTGGGAGCATAAGTGCGGGATTTCGACGCCGGGCACCAGCATAAAGACCCTTATTCTTGAGGCTTCAGGCCATATCCATCCCTCATGGGATAGCGAGCAGGCGATTTCACATCTCCTGCAACCCGTGCATTTTAAGTAGTCTCTGGCAATCCAGAGAATAGTTTCTCTCCTTAAAGGCGTAGTGGACATATCTATCACCAAACAAATATTAGAATAAGATAGTTCATCACGTCCTAAATAAAGTTATTTGACAATAATGTTTGCCGATGGAGAATCCTGCCAAAATTAAAATATATTAGAGATATACCGTCATAAATGCTTAGTGTCACATAAACACATGTAAGGGGTGCTAAAAATGTATAGGCCTAAAGTCTATGTGACTAGGGAGATTCCTGAAAGAGGGCTTAAGAAAATTTTAGAACGCTTTGACGCTGAAGTTTGGCCGGAGTATGGTCCGCCACCAAAGAAGGTTATAGTTGAGAAGGCTAGGGATGTTGATGCGCTGGTAACTCTTCTCTCAGATAGAATTGATGCTGAGGTTTTTAATGCTGCACCTAAACTGAAGATAGTTGCCCAGATGGCTGCTGGCTTCGATAACATAGATGTTGAGGAAGCGACTAGGAGAGGTATATATGTAACCAATACGCCGGGTGTTTTAACCGAGACGACGGCTGATTTCGCATGGGCTCTTCTAATGGCTATCGCTAGGCGAGTCGTTGAAGCAGACAGATATGTGCGTGAGGGTAAGTGGAAGGTGAGTTGGCATCCAAGCATGCTGCTTGGAAGAGACGTTTATGGAGCCACATTAGGGTTGATTGGCGCCGGGAGAATAGGCTCAGCAGTTGCTAGAAGAGCTAGATGCTTCAACATGAGAATCTTATACTACGACATTGTAAGGAACCCACAAATAGAGAAAGAAGTAGGCGCAATCTTCGTCGACTTAGACACTTTGTTAAGGGAATCAGACTTTATAAGCATCCATGTTCCACTAACGAAGGAAACCTACCGCCTAATAGATGCTGAAAAGCTGAAACTTATCAAAAAGACGGCGTACTTGATAAACACTTCAAGGGGCCCCGTGATCGACGAAAAAGCTTTATACGAGGCGTTAAAGGAGGGGAGGCTTGCCGGAGCGGCATTAGACGTATTTGAGCGGGAGCCGCTACCCGCGGATAGCCCGCTGCTTAAGCTCGACAACGTTATTCTAGCGCCGCATATCGCCAGCGCCAGCTATGAGACTCGTTCAAGGATGGCTGAGATGGTTGCGGAAAACCTGATAGCGTTCTTTGATGGGAAAATTCCTCCAAACCTTGTAAACCCGGACGTGGTTAAGGTGAAGCCTCTTTCCGCTTAATCCGGATGGAAATGAAATATGCGTGAAAACAGTTTAGATAAATCCCTCATGAAAAAAGCTGAGGATCTGTTGATCGAATTTAAGGGCGACGACTACGCGTTTGGTGCGGGAGCCTTAAAAAGGGTTGATAGATACGTTGACAGGATTGGGAGAAAAACAGCGATTATAACCAGTGGAACTGGAATACGGGCTGGGATCGTTGACTTTGTGAGATCCTCTCTTGAAGGGAGGGGTCATGAGGTTTTAGGTGTTTTAGATGGCGCTCGTCAAAACACGCCTAAAGAAGATGTTTATAGGCTTGCCTATCAGCTAGTGAAGATGGGCTGTGAGGGTGTTGTTGCCGTTGGCGGCGGCAGCGTAATTGATGGCGCTAAGGCGGCGCTGGTTTTAGCATTGTATGGAGGGGTTGTGGAAGATTACTTTGGAACAGGGTTGGTTTCAGCTAAGTCAGGTGGGGAGAGAATCCCATTGATAGCTATACAGACTGCCAGCAGCTCAGCCTCCCATTTAACTAAATACTCAAATGTTACGGATATGGTGACTCTTCAGAAGAAGCTCATAATTGACGAGGCGATTGTGCCGAAAGCCTCGATATTCCAGTATGATGTCACGAAGAGCATGCCGCCTGATTTAACTAAAGATGGAGCGCTCGACGGTATATCTCATTGCTGGGAGGTTTGGATGGGCGCTGCTAGAAGAGCGAATTACGGGAAGATAAGCGAAGTAGCTTATGCCGGAATAAAGCTCATAATAGAAGCGCTGCCAAGAGCCCTTAAAAACACTGAGGATCTTGAAGCTAGATACGCTCTCGGATTAGGAACAGATCTAGGCGGATACTCAATAATGCTCGGTGGCACAAGTGGGCCCCATCTTGGAAGCTTCTCGCTTGTCGATGTTCTTCCGCATGGGAGGGCATGCGCTATCCTAAACCCATACTACACTATTTTATTCTCATCCGCAATACAGGGTCAGTTGAAGATAGTTGCCCGGATCTATGTTGAGAACGGTTACATGGATGAGGGAAAAATGAGTCTTAAGGGGAGAAAGCTCGCTGAGGCTGTTGCGGAGGGAATGGTAAACTTCTATAGGAGGATAGGTTTTCCAGTAACCTTGAAGGAGGCTGGCGCAACCGAGAAACATATTGAAAAGATGGTGAGCGCATCAAAGGATCCTCAGCTCAAGAGTAAACTGGAGAACATGCCGATACCTATAAGGGTTGAAGCCGGGGATATTGATAGGCTTATAAAACCTACTCTAGAAGCCGCCTATATAGGAGACTTCAGCCTAATTCCTTCACCATAAATTAATCCTTTTTTCATCTCGCTGAAAAAGAATAAATCTGAAATAAAGTAGATCATATTGAAATGGTGTTCTCAGATATGGATGAGATCTCGCTGGATGGAGAGTGGGATCTCGCCTACTTCCCAGAGGGTGGAGTAGAGCCTGAGAAGATTGTAGAATCAGATGGCAATATCCTAGACTGGATGAAGGCAAGGGTTCCGGGAAACTGCCAACTAGATCTTATAAGGGAGGGAAAGCTGCCTGATCCCTTTGTGGGATTAAATACGAGAAGGTTCCGTGAACAGGAATTTTACGAGTGGTGGTATAGGAAGAAGTTCACCCTTAAAGATGATCTTAGGGGAAAGAAACTGGAGCTTCTCTTTGAGGGCGTGGATACTTTTGGAACAATCTGGTTAAATGGGAGACTAATAGGTGAGACTAAAAACATGTTTATTCCATGCTCCTTCGACGTAACTAACGATGTTAAATTCGGCGAGGAAAACATTCTGCTCATCCGAATAAGATCTACAGATCTTTACGTTAGAGGAAAGGACTTAAACGGGACGTTCGACGTTATGAATAGCTATGAGAGGCTCTGGGCTAGGAAGGCGGCGCATTCATTCGGCTGGGACATATGCCCGAGAATAGTGACAACGGGCTTATGGCGCCCAGTAAAAATAGTTCCGCATAAGACGCCTGAGATAATAGACTTCTTCTTCCAAGTTACATACGCCGATTCAAGGCTTGCACATATCGTTATTTCGGTAGCCCTTGATTTACCACGTGAGAATCCAAGGGGGCTTTACCTTGAAGTTCATGGACGTTGCGGCGACAGCGAATTCTACTCGCTTACAAACGTATTAACATCATGTCTGAAGATAGACTTAGATGTGGCGGATCCTAAATTATGGTGGCCTAGGGATCTAGGTCTCCCAAACCTATACGATGTAACTCTCAGATTAATTAGAGACGGTGAAACCCTCGATGAAAAGCATACTAGAGTGGGAATACGTACAGTTAAGCTGCTTCAAGAAAAGCAGCTGGATGGCGGGGTATCGTTCATCTTCCTCGTAAACGGGGAGAGAGTTTTTGCGAAGGGAGCAAATTGGGTGCCGGCTGATGCGCTTCACGGCAGGGATATGGAACGTATACCGAAGATCCTCAGCCTGTTCTCGGATTTAAACTGCAACATGATCCGCGTTTGGGGCGGCGGGGTCTACGAACCTGACTATTTCTACGATTTTTGTGATAGAGAGGGAATCATGGTCTGGCAGGACTTCATGTTCGCATGCGCAATCTACCCGCAGGTTGAGGAGTTTCTTAATCTGGTTAAGCAAGAAGCTGAGCTGATTGTTAAGCGCCTTAGGAATCATCCATGCATCGTGATATGGTGCGGCGACAATGAGGTTGATCAAATGTATGCGGCTTTAGGGCTAGACCCCTCGGAGAATAAAATAAGCCGCATAATTCTGAAGGATACGTGCCGTAGACTAGATCCCACCCGCCCCTATTGGCCGAGTTCGCCCCATACACTCTTTAACCCAATGGAGCCAAATTACCCCCTAGAAGGAGACAATCATATATGGTATCATGGAACATATTTCAAGGCTCGAGAATACTCGGAGGACAGATCTAGGTTCATAAGTGAGATAGGGCATCTCGCAGCCCCCCACGTCGACTCAATCAAACTCTTCATATCGGAAGGAAAGGTTTGGCCTAAAGATGAAGAAGAGTGGAATCACCATTTTGGAACACATGTAGATCTACGGTTCTTCCCTCAACGTCTGCGAAAGATGGAGGAATCCATCCGAAAATATTTCGGGGAGATCCCTCAAAACCTAGAGGACTTCGTCTTAGCCTCCCAAATCGTGCAGGCTGAAGCCCTTAAATATTGGATCGAGAGAGCCCGCCAGAGGAAGTTTGAATGTGGAGGCATAATATGGTGGAACATTATGGATTGCTGGCCCCAGTTCTCAGACGCTATTGTAGACTACTATTTCCGTAAGAAGCTCGCGTACGACTACGTTAAACGTGTACAACGCCCAATTCTTATATCTCTGGGAGAACCGGTTGAGAATAAGCTGCCGGTAATTATAGTGAACGATACCTTAACCAACGTAGACGTTGAATTCGAAGTAGAAGCTTACGATTTGAGAGGTAAGACGCTCTACGAGGGGAAAGGATATGCAAGGGTGCCGAAAAATTGGAAGGAAACAGTCGATATAGTAGAGGTTTCAGGTATAGGTTCAGATTTGAATCCTCCATACTTATTCATTTTAAGGTTAATATTTAACGGCAACGTCTTTGAGAACCACTATTTATATGGATGCATACCTTTCAGGCTTGAAGACTATAAAATATTCCTTCAAAAGATTACAGCATTACGATAAACTTCAGCCGACTAAACCTATTATCTCGCCAGGTTTCCGAGAACATCAAACTGCATCTCCTCCGGCTCCCCCAATATTTCTAGGCTCTCCGAAAGATCCTTATCCCGCTTTACGGCTTCATATAAGCTCTCGGATATCCACATATACTCTAGCTCAAGCGTATTTTTTATCCTAACAATCTTCGCTTTCTGCGGGTCTATTGGCCCGCAGCACCTTATAGCCATAAGTATAGCGTCTCGGTCATTTGGTAGGAATGGCGGAATCTTCGCTGTCTCCGGCCAAGTTGAAGTAAAACAGTTTACGAATGTCTCCTCAAAGTCTATTTTAGAGACCAGCCTTTCAGTCGTTATGTCAGCTAACCCTATTCCAACAGCGTTTCCATTCGATTCCTCAGTTAAATCTAAGACAACTATCCTCTTAATCTTCGGCGCTCGGGGCTCGTATTCCTCAGGTGAAGTCCAGAACCTTCCGATGACATTGGTGTCCATCCCAGTGCCACTTATATTCTTCCCCATCTCGTCAACTATTAGGACATCTATTTCCTTAAAGGGTATCCTAGCCATCAAATCCTTAGCAATTTCCAGAAGTTTCGCCTCCTCTTCCTCAATCTCCTCTGGTCTTAAGGCTCTTATCACCGCTATCTCGTGGCGTGCGTTCTCAACCACAGCGACCCCTAGAATTATCCGCGCCTTCTCCATGATGATTCTAGCTGCCTCAGGGATAAGCTTATGATAACCCTCAAGCTGATATCTATGAATTACTTCAGCGCCCTTCTGTTTTCCCAACCCTATAACCATCATCTTCATTAGGCCGCTCTCTATTCTGCCTTTAAAGTCGGTGTGAGGCTTAATCCTATTGATAACGATTATTCCATCAGAATTTAAGGCAAATCTATCGACATATACTGGTGCACCATTACTTAAGCGCCCCACCTCTTCAACCTCCATGGTGGCTCTGACTGGTGCGCCGACAGACTCCCGAGTTACCCCAAGGCTTTCTAGAACAGCTATCTGGCCCTCCGGAGTCGCTCCACCATGGCTCCCCATGGCTGGCACAATAAATGGTTCGCCGCCAGCCCTCTTGACCTCGTCGACGACTGTTGCGACTATTTCCGCTATGTGCGATATCCCGCGGCTGCCGACAGCGATAGCTATCTTCGCGCCCGGTTTAATCTTTTCCCTTAAACCAGCTTTATTTAACTCCCTCCTTAGGGCTGAGATATAGTCGTCTATTTTCGGGGCTCTAATCTTTTGTCGCACTCTAATCATTTTTGGAATGGAGGCGCCGGGATACTGCATGAAAAAATAAGTCGCTTTCCCCCATAATAAACGCTTTTATTCCCCGGCGATGTATGCGCCTTGCTATGCTATGTATCCCTACTTGTAAAGGAAGGCAAATATTCTGTCAACTAGATCCGGCTCCAGTTTCTCGTAGGCTTCCGTGCTCCCAACATCGTACCAGAAGGCATCTGTAACATACCCGTAAACTTTAGCCCCCTTATCTATTAAATGTGGGATTACGTCGCCCATGAGATCCAAGTCAGTTTTTCCAATCGCCATCTTATCCATCTCTTTAAGCGCCTCGCCCTCCAGCGCTGTTATCGCTATGCTAACAGGCTTATCTATTTTAGGCTTCTCCTGAAAACTCTTAATCTTCCCGTCGGCTTCTAGCTCAGCTACGCCAACCCTAACCGTAAAGCCGCTTGAGAGGGCGACCGTTGCTACAGCGTCTTTCTCCCTATGAAAGTTTAGAAAGTTCTGGAGGTTCATGTCCGTTAAAATGTCCCCGTAATATATGAGCAGTGTTTCATCGGTATTAAGAACCCCTCCTCTATACGCATTCACGATGGATCCAGCGGTCCCCTTTAGTGAGGGATCGTCGTAAACATAGGATATGCTCACTTCAAACCTAGAGCCATTATCGAAGTAATTTACTATTTGCTCAGCCTTATAATCAACTAGAAAAACCAGGTTTTTTATGTCATAAAACTTTAGCAGCCTAACAATATATTCGAGAAGAGGCTTCTGCATCCTCCCGATGGGGATCATAGCCTTCTGAAAGTAATAGGTTATTGGCCTAAGCCTTTTACCCGGCCCACCGCATAAAACAATCCCTCTAACACCGCCCATAAAACTTCATCTCCATCTACAAGAAAACAAAGATACTAAGAGCATTTAACACTTACTCAACACAAAGGATAAATAGAGAATAGAGAAGAGAGGGAAGATTTCCAGCATATATTTCCTCAATCAACCTATCGAGCATCTTGAAAACTTAAACCAATAAAACCCGCCCACTTGAGTTCTACGGGCTTAACGCCAACCCCACCACCATTATTACTTCTTAGGAGGTGATCCGGCCGCAGGTTCCCCTACGGCCACCTTGTTACGACTTCTCCCCCCTCGCGAAGCCTAGATTCGACACAGCCAAGGAAACTGTGCCTCATCTAGGCCTCACTCGGGTGGAGCGACGGGCGGTGTGTGCAAGGGGCGGGGACGTATTCACCGCGGGTTGATGACCCGCGATTACTAGGGATTCCATGTTCACGAGGGCGGGTTGCAGCCCTCGATCCCAACTGAGGCAGGGTTTAGGGATTACCTTCCCCTTCCGGGGTCGGAACCCATTGTCCCTACCATTGCAGCTCGCGTGTGGCCAAGGGG
>JAOAJJ010000038.1:2797-6682 GCA_026414245.1 Candidatus Bathyarchaeota archaeon | reverse complement strand
GGCCTACAGCGAGGGTTTAGACCTATCGGCATGGCTCAGAAACATCATTATAAGTGAGCTTAAGAGGAGAGGGCTGCTACCAATAACGATGCTTGAGGTTGAGGGCTCGTTTGAGGGGTCGTCTGGAGAAAACAGCCATTAGCACATAAAGATATTTTTCATTTCGTATGCAGGTGAGATGCATATGTAATTCAAATGTAATACATAATGAATGTTATACGTATGTATACAGAAACCCTTAAATCCAAATGCCGTCATAAAAAATGGGCGAAAAAGAGGGAGATACGGAAGGATGGCGAGTAAAAAACATATTACCGCGGCAGCAATACTAACAATCACAGCGCTAACGCTAATAGCCTACGCAAACTACCTTGTAATAGGCACAATTAAAATTCCCGAGTATGGGGGCACCCTACCTGGCGCCAGCTACGACTATGGAGTTAAAGTGGAGCTGGATGGCGACATTAAGCTTGAGCTTGAGCAAATTCGGACAGGAGTCTACGTCGCATATAAATCTCCGTGGATAGTTGTCAGGCAAACAGAGCGGACGGTGAAAAAGGCTGTTATAGGTGTGGCAATATTAAACATAGATGATCTTGGTGATTTGAATACACTCATCATAAGAATAATAGAGGGAAAAAACGTATGCGTTCTTACGTTAAGTCAACCCTACAATACCATCGCCGTCGACTTCAGCTCGAGTGATACATTTAAATATAATGTTGAGGTTATGGCTGTAGGGAAGCCAAAGAATCCAGCTTTGACGGTGCAGTTGCTTGTCTACGTTGAGGGCGTTAGTCGAGCATAATGGTGGTTAGCAGACTGCTGCCCCGTTTATTTCTCCCGCTCCCTATCTTTTATTGTTTGGAGTGTGAGAGTTTGTTGGATCGAGACTACGGCTCGGCTGTGTTTGGAGCCGTCTGCGTCTCTTTAGCCGTCGGCTTTCTGCTATACTGGATTATGCTTATTAATGTTCTTCCCAGGTCGCTTAATCCAGCCGCCTCCTCCATGCTCCCCATAATAAGCGCAGCTGTAGGTTCATCTATAGGCGGGCTCCTAATCATAGGCGTATGGAGCCTACGAGACTATTTTATATCTAAGCCCCTGGAAGTTAGCTCCATTAAGCTTAGGAGAGATAGGAGTGGCAGGGTTCTCCACATAAGCTCATTTGGGGGCAGGGGCGCCGTCGTGAGGAGGGGCGTCATCCCCCATCCAAGAGCCTCCGGCAGGAGGCGCCTTCTGGGCGCTTTAGAGATAGGTTTAACCGTCGCCATAGTCTTGGGGGCTTATCTACTGGTTGCGCTCTACCTCGGGGTCTCGACACCTCTCCTAGTCGTCTCGTCGCCAAGCATGGTTCCAGCGCTAAATGTAGGCGACATAGCGATAATCGTGGGCGCAGACCCCTCATCTATAAGAGTTGGCGACATAATAGCGTTCAACCTCCCAGAACCCTACAGCAGCATAATGCCGTCGCCAGTCATACACAAGGTTTCAAAGGTTATAAGGGAGAATGGGGCGGTCAGCTTCAGGACTGCACGTGAGAACCCTCCGGGAGTAGACCCATGGACTATACCAGCTGAATACGTTATAGGCAGATGCGTAGCCAAGATCCCATACGTTGGGCTGATAGCGCTCTTCATCAAGACGCCTATGGGAATAGCGCTGCTAGCATCGATCCTAATAGCGTGGATACTATACTCGCGTATTAAAGGTGGGAGGTAGAGCAAATGTCCAATGCGACTTTAGCTGAACGCAAATGCGTTTTCATAGATAGACCATGCAGAGTTGACTTAGATGAGATTCCGCTTGAGGTCTGCCGCCTATGCATAGAAGCCTGGAAACACATAAGTGAGAGACTGGATGTTAAGAGAACCCCAACACCAGCTCATCTAGAAACTCAAAAACCTATAAAGGATAAGCTCAGAGAGCTCGATAAGCTATTCGAGGATGATAAAATAGACCTTAAAGATTACGTTGAGAGGAGGAGAATGCTTCTAGCCTCAACAAGCGCTGAAGGAAGCTGGCTTGAAACCATTGAAGAGACTTTTCTAGAAGCCCCTAAAAGCCCCGGAATCATTATTGTAAGAGGCGGGAAGATTGAGCTAACATACCCCGACGACTGGAAACCCCCCAAAAATCTTACTGAGGCTGCGAAGACACTGTATGAGCTATGTAAAGCCTTAGGTGAAGAGTCCCAAAACCTTAGGGTTAAAGCTGGGAAAATCGGAGTAATAAGCTTGGGCCTTAGGGATGATAGATTCATACTATTATTTACGCCCTCAAGCATGCTGGAGAGATACGAGAATACTGTAAGACAGATAGCATTCACGCTGGCCCGAGCAAAAGACATCGCTAAAGAACTACCGAAAATATATGATGAAATCTTCTTAGAGGGGCAGAAAACGTCAGCTGTCCAGCAAACCCTAAGCCAGAGGGAAGAATAATTTTGCAAAAAAGATTTTTTGATGCTGACAGCAATCCTGCCCTTCATTCTACAAGGCTTTTCCCCCGCCGCCTCAACCTATAGTCTCGAGGAAGGTAGGCTGAAAATGTACATCTCACCACCAGAGGTGATGGCGGACGGCGGAGAGCATGCATATACGTTCAGATCCCAGATCATAGGGAAAACCTGATGGCTGCCCCCGCGACATAAAAGTCTTTCTCTCATCATCAAACATCGATGTTGGAAGCGCTGAAGACCATATTATTGGAAAGGGTGAGCCTCATGTATCTGCCAAATTTAAACGACGCTTAGACCCCGGAGAGACGGTCATAACGGCTTCAGCATCAAAGACGATAGAGACCCCCGCACTACAGAGAACTCAACTAATATTAATGCTAACCACATACTTTTCCCTTAAGCGAAAGAGAGCATAGCTCCTCTAAACGGCATACTCTCCTAATCCTCTAAAATATCTTTCGGAGCCGCGTATTCGCATCCCCAGCATGAAAGGTTATTTACATAAATTTAAATCCGTCATAATTTATTCCCAGAACTAAGTTTTAAAGCGCCGCTAAACCACTATTCTCAGTTTTATCCCCTCGTCTCTCAGCATTAAATTATACCATTCGAGCCCATGCTTTGTCAGCGCCCTCAGAACCTTTATCTTCCTCTCTTTCCCAACGATTTTTGTCACTAAGACGTAGTCACATATCGACTTGACATCCTCCTCTAGATGCTTGTCTTGCGCACCCTCATCCATTATAAACATAACTGTTGACTTAGATCTCTTTGCGTTAACCTTTATGCTGAAAACAAGCCTAATAATCGAGTATCTATCTGATGTAAAGGTAAGCAGATGCGACAGATTACTGAATAATATTCTACCTTTATGCATCCGCTCTTTAGCCTCAAAAATTGCCTCATAAATCCTCGACATATCAACATTTTCATTAATTTTAGATGGATCAAGAAGCCAAAACGATGTTAAATCGAGGAACTTAAGCATGCCACCCCTAATATACGGCTCTAAATCCCACCCAAAATTCCTCCTTAATTGATCCACAAACTCATCATTCTCTCTCCAAGTGCTTATATACAAGCACCGTTCACCAGCCCTCAACCCAGCGTAAATAAACTGGTCGCCCAAGTAGCCCTTCAACGATCCTACAGGCCCAAATAAGAGAATGACTGAGCCTTCAATAAACCCGCCGCCGAGAATATTATTGAGCTCCTCAACCCCGGAATCTATAAGAGAATCCACAATAAACCACTTCCAACATCAAATGAAGATCGCTACAGATGACATATATACGTATTAGAAAAATTAATTTATATTTGTAATAGAGAAGTTTAATCTTCGACAATCCTTAAGATGACGTAAAAATGACTATTTTAAGGCGCAAAATAAAATAAAGTTCCAAAAAAATAAATAAAGGATATAT
>JAOAJJ010000038.1:0-2787 GCA_026414245.1 Candidatus Bathyarchaeota archaeon | reverse complement strand
TATATTTTCTTTCCATAATTAGAAAAATTTTGGAGAGAACTGTTTATGGACACCCCGCCTGAGGGCAACTTCACCAGCAGTGTGCATAGAGCTCCAGTCGGAGTCCCAGGCTTCGATAAGCTTGTTGAGGGTGGCTTTCCACGTGGCTCAGTCATCTTAGTCGCCGGCGAGCCTGGAACAGGCAAAACAACTTTCTCAGCTAAATTCATTCATGAGGGAGCATTGAGGTATGGTGAACCCGGCGTCTACGTGACCTTTAATGAATCTAAGAGAGCCCTCACCAATAATTTAAAGCGGTTCGGTATAGATTTTGAAGACTTCTCAGTTAAATCAAAGATAATCGTCCTCGATCTATCCATCAGCACCGAAATCGATGTCCAATCGGCGCTTAACCGCATAATGGAGGCTGTTACATCTATAGGTGCCAAGAGGCTCGTCATCGATTCTATTACAGCCCTATCAATCGGGCTGAAAAGCGATGTTGAGAAGAGACATCTAATTCGCCTATTATATAGAGTTGCGCAGAACACAGGCTGCACTACAATAATAACATCTGAGATACCCTGTGGAAGTAATAGAATTGGGAATGGGGTTGAAGAGTTCATATCTGACGGAATAATAATAATGAATTCGATATATGATAGCGATGGAAAATTAAAGAGGATGCTTAGGATCCCAAAAATGAGGGGCACAAACCATAGCCAAAAACTACACGAATATGTATTCAACAGTAAAGGAATAGAGATTATCGAAGCATGAGCAAATGGATTAAAAATTCGCCCTCTCTCCATTTCAGGTTTAGGCGTCCTTAAAAGATTCAGCCATTCTGATTAACGAAAAAGGCTCTATTTAGATCATTCTCTAAGAATAAGAGGATAGCGCACGGAATTAGAGGCGCATCGTCTAAGATCAATCTTTATCCCCAATTTCATTTCATCCCTAATTATTACCTCTCCCAAAGAAGGGGAGGGGAAGATTTTAGCGGTCCTAGTTCGCAAAAATCAACCTCAGTGTAGCCGGGAAAAGAACTAATTAATCTCCTAGTTGTTTTGAAGCAACATAATTTTTACACCATAAAAAATTTAAATCACCTCTAAGCCTTTTTCAGCCCTTAGGACACGCTAAACAGCTGTCTAGCTATTTTGCCAAATGTTTTCGGACGGCAAATCATAAGCCTCGCTCTCTACGCTAAACTCATATTCACTAGACTTAAAAGGGATGGGGAAGGGAAATGAAACCAGAGAACTGGTGCCGCGGGCCGGACTTGAACCGGCGACAGCCCGGTTTCAGATAATGCTTCTGGTTCTTCAGCCGGGTGCTCTCCCACTGAGCTACCGCGGCTGTATCAATATAATTTTTCTTCTTTCATATAAAAGTTTTTTAGGTTTCGAGTGTGGATAGGGATTTGTTTTGATCGCTTATTTATTCAGAAATGTTTTTCTTAGTAGAGGCATGCAGATATATGGAGGCGTGGAGGAGGCGTAGTGTTTAGATTTGATCGATGTTAGCAGCGAAGACTTTGGGCTGATCTTTGAGACTGTTATCAAAATGCTTAAGAAGTATCCTTTATGCGATTATTGTTTGGGTAGGCAGTTTGCTCTCTTAGGGTTTGGGGTAGATAACTGCGATAGGGGCAGGTCTATTAAAATGCTGCTTACCATGTGCGCCCATAAGATGGCTTTATCGAAAGATAAGAGAGATAAAGAGAGGGGAGCTGCCATACTTAAGCTACTGGCGACTAACGGCTCATTTAAAATGGCGAGAGAGCTGCTCAAAAAGCTGAGGAGGAGAGTAGGTGAGGAAAAGAAGTGTTTCTTCTGTAATGGATGCTTTGAAAACCTCCAATCGATTATCGATAAGGTGATTGATGAGATTAAGGATTACGAATTTAATGATTTTCTAGTGGGTATCAGGCTTCCCTTAGAGGTTGAGGAGCGTGAGGATGAGTTTAAGGCTGAATTCAAAATTCAGCATGGTGAAAACATAAAAAATGAGCTTAGCAGGCTGATTGGGAGAGAGGTTGCGCGGAGACTCAGCAAAATAGTCAATTATCTTAAACCCCAGATGGTTACTATCGTGAACCCGTTCACTAATGAGGTCAACCTTCAGGTTAGCTCGCTCTTCATAGCTGGAAGATATAGGAAGATTATGCGTGGCATACCCCAGTCGAAATGGATCTGCATTAAATGCCGTGGGAAAGGATGTGAGAAGTGCGGTTGGACGGGTAAAACTTATCCTGAATCAGTTGAGGAATTGATCGCTAAACCAGTATTAGAGGTAACTCTTGGCGAAGACACCTCCTTCCACGCCGCTGGGCGAGAGGATAGGGATGCCCGTATGCTTGGACGCGGTAGACCTTTCGTTATGGAAGTTAAGAGACCTAAAAAGAGAAATATAGATTTAAAGATGCTTGAGAAAGCCATCAATGAGTATGCTAAGGGGAAGGTTAAAGTATTGAACCTCAGATTCGCCGATAGGGATGATGTTAAAAAGCTTAAGGGTTTAGAGGAAGCCCAAAAGGTTTATAAAATTGTCGTGAAGTTTGATAGGGAGGTTGCCGATGAGGAGCTGGTGAAGTTAGAGAAGGAGCTTACAAATGCAACTATACGTCAGCGTACTCCGACACGCGTATTACGCAGTAGATCAGATAAATTGCGAGAAAAACACATATATGAGATTAGAATTAAAAGGTTGTCGAGAGATAAGGTGGAAATGAGGGTTAGGTGTCAGGGGGGTTTATATGTGAAGGAGCTGGTTACTGGAGATAATGGGCGGACGGATCCAAGT
>JAOAJJ010000037.1 GCA_026414245.1 Candidatus Bathyarchaeota archaeon | reverse complement strand
GTTTCAAAGATAATTAATGCTAGGGCGGAGCCCCTTGAACTCGATGTATTGAGTGTTTCCGTGAGGTGATAGATGGATGCCTTTATCCCACGGCTACCGTAGGAAAACCCGAGCTCTGCTGAGAAAAAAGGTTAGAGAGAGGGGGAAAAGCAGTTTAAGTAGGCTGCTCTATGAATATAAGCCCGGCGATAAAGTAGTGATCGAAATAGATCCAAGCGTACATAAGGGTATGCCGCATCGTAGATATCAGGGCAGAGTAGGTTTAATCGTCGCTAAGAGAGGTAGATCTTACGAGGTCAGCGTGACGCAGGGCGATACTTCAAAACTGATAATAGTGAGACCTGAACATATTAAGCCATTCTCATAGAAGAGGCGTGGAGAAAAATGCCTAGAAAAATTTTAAAGGTGCAGCCGGTAACTATACCGGAGGCTAAATCTATACTCGAGTCTCTAGGCGAGGAGAACTTAGACCAATTCCAGCGTAGATCCTTAGATTATGCTACTAAAATGTCCTATCTAAAGCCGGATGCGGCTAGAAAACTTTTAGAGGAGCTGAGGGCGGAGGGCATACTCGACGAGGAGGAGATTGTTCAAATAGTTAATATTATGCCGAGAAGCATCGAGGAGATAAGGATGTTTCTCGGCGGGGGAAGAAAGATAATCGAGACATCGAAGCTCGAGAAGATTTTAAGCATTCTAAATAAATATAATGAAAAAATCTTTAGAAAAGTTAATATGTTTTAGGGCTGATAAAGATTTTAAGCATTCGGTGACATAAAGTGATAAGATCAATAAATAGAGAATTCATTTTCAACTCTAGAATTGAGAATAAAATTTCCTTTAAGAACCCTGAAGAAGTTTTCTCCCAAATATAGCGGGAACTAATATCGTGTTCAAGCACTTGAGGAGTCTTTTCTAAAGGCTGATTTAGGAAAGTGGTTATAATGGAGCGGAGGGAAAGATTTCATCAGCAGGTTTATGAGGAATACGCCTACGTAATCGATTATCTACCATACGGAAGACCGGGTTTAAGGTTAAGGCGGAGGACCGGGGCTGTTGTCCAGTTGATCGGCGAGGAGTGTTTCACCCTACTGGAGGCTGTTGTTAGGGAGGGAGTTGTGCTTAAGCCAGCTGATAGGGTTTACGTAGGTAAGGACCCGCGGGAGGAAATCTTATATATTATTGGGAGGATGAGCTATGAGGAGCTAACGGCTAACGCAAAAATGGAGCTTGAGAACATTATTGAAAAAATAGTTTTGAGTAGAGAGAAATACTTCGTCGACTTTTTTAACACAGCTAAACCCATAACCCCGAGAATGCATACCCTGGAGCTTATTCCAGGCATTGGAAAGAAATACATGTGGAAGATTTTAGAGGAGCGTGAGAAAAAGCCGTTTGAAAGCTTTCAGGATCTTCAGAGGCGTACAGGTATACCGAACCCGGTTAAGTTGATAGCTAAAAGGGTTGTGGAGGAGCTCTCCAGCGACTGTAAATATAGGCTTTTCACTAGACCATTATAAGGCGCTGGGAGACTTACCTTGAAAATGAGCTTATTGGAGGAAACCAAGAAGATTTTAAGGGCTTATGGAATACGTCCTAGAAAGAGGCTGGGTCAAAACTTTCTTGTCGATGGTGAAATCTTAGATAAGATGATATCTTATGCTTCAGTATGTAGGGACGATGTGGTTTTAGAGATTGGGGCTGGTTTAGGTTTTCTTACTGAGCGATTAGCCGATGTATCCGGGCGGGTTATAGCCGTAGAGGTGGATCCAAAATTATTTAAGATTTTAAGCCACAGGCTGAGGAACCGTAAAAACGTCGATGTTTTAATGGAGGATATATTGAGGATCAAGACGCTGGCATTTGATAAGGTTGTTTCAGTTCCACCCTACTCCATATCTTCGCCGCTGCTATTCTGGCTCCTTAAAAGAGATTTCAGGTGTGCGGTCTTAACCTTCCAAGAAGAGTTTAGTAGGCGTCTAGCAGCCCCGCCCGGCACAGAGGATTATGGAAGGCTCAGTGTAGCCGTCTACTATCACAGTGACGTAGAACTTTTAGACCGCATCCCCAAGGAATTGTTTTGGCCAACCCCGAAGGTGAATTCCACTATTGTGCGTTTAAAGCCTAGAAAACCCCCTTTCCACGTCGATGAGGAGGAAGAATTTTTCAGTTTCATACGTGCAGTTTTCACCCAGAGGAATAAGAAGCTGAAGAACGCCGTAGCCGTTTTCCTCAGCGGATCTACTTTTTCGAGGGAAGACTTGATATGCTTGGCTAACACCATACCCTTCTGCGGTAGGAGAGTTAGGGAGCTGGCTCCAGAGGAGCTGGCATTAGCATTCAGTTATCTGAGGAGAGAATTGGGGAGCATGAAACGCTAAACCTTTTGTAAAAGAGAGGAGTTAATCTTCCGGTAGGGATGCAACATATATTTGTTTTCCACGATCACAATATATATTAAAGCCGCTTTAGCCATATTATTTTCTGGGGCGCTGAAAAATGCCCATTTCTCTAATTCGCAAAAGAGATGGCAGAATAGTCGAATTTGATCCAAACAAGATCACTAACGCTATCCATAAAGCCATTCAAGCTGTTAAGGGTGGAGATGGAGATTTAGCCGCAAACCTTTCAGCTCAGGTTGTTGCAGTATTAGAGGAGCGATTTAGGGATAAGATACCGAGTGTTGAGGATGTGCAGGATGTTGTCGAGCAAGTTTTAATAAAGAACGGCTATGATGCTGTCGCTAAGGCTTACATACTTTATAGGCATCAGCGGGCTGAATTGAGAGAGAAAAAGAGGCTGCTCGGGGTAACCGACGACCTTAAACTCTCATTAAACGCTATAGCTGTTCTGGAGCGCAGGTATCTCTTAAAGGATGAATCTGGGAGAGTTATTGAGACGCCCTCACAAATGTTCCGAAGGGTTGCCAGAGCAGTAGCCAAAGTCGACGCCCTATATAATAAAAGTGCAGATATAGAGCGGGTTGAAGAAGAATTAGACCGGATTATGGCTAACTTAGCGTGGCTTCCAAACTCACCGACACTTATG
>JAOAJJ010000036.1 GCA_026414245.1 Candidatus Bathyarchaeota archaeon | reverse complement strand
GAAGTGAAATAAGCGTTAATGATCTCTATACGCTAATACAGGGATTAGAGAGCATTGAAAGCTTCGCTGCCGAAGAATATTTGACGGTGCTGCATGTAAAATTAATTGAATTGATAGCAGATGAAGAAAAAGATTTTGTCCACTATAAAACGATTCTTGAATGGATCATAAAAGAGGAGGAACATAAACAAATACTTAAAATAATTGAGGGGCTGCTAACTCAATCATAACGTTATCGTTAGCTCTTCTCCAAGCTGAAGCGCCTTTCGCAGAAGTTATTTGGGGAACGCTGGGAAATTTTACTCAGTGAATATTATTTTTTTCACCGCATTGATTATTTTTACTTGATCCCCTGTTTCCCTAGCCTTCTCAAGCTCGTCTTTTCTAGCATATATTAAAAGCGCTTTCTTCATGAGGTTTCCAAAGATCTCTTTACTCATCTTCATGGCTTCCACCGGGTTCATTCGATACGTAAACTGATCCTCACCGAACCATCCGTCGTAGCCTACATCTATAGCTGCATAGAGGTAGTCAACAAAGCACCATACGTCTCCGGTGCCAAAAACCCTATCCTCATCATTACTTCTATACTTAGCCGCGTTCACGTGAAATCCAACTATTGGGACACCCATTTTATTTAACGCGTATACCGTGAAGGCAGGCTCAACACCATACATCATCTCGTGCCCATAATCTATCGTTACGCCCATAACTTTTGAGCCCAGCTCCTCATTAACCTTGTAGGCCAACCATCCTGAAAGATGGGTTGTTGGTATAATCATGTTGCCCTCTTTAGGCTCCTTAAGCTTCGCCTCTATACCAAACTTTAATCCTAGATCCCTGCAGCGTCTAGCCACTTTTATACAGGCTTCTAGGAACCATTCGAACTTTAACCCGTAGTTAGATTCAAAGTTATAGTCCCATCCATCTTGCCCCGGCCAGAAGCTTAAGCTTGGACTACCTATCTCTTTAGCTATATCAGCTGCCTGCAAAAGGATCTCTAAAGCTTTTTCCCTAACGCTTTTATTTGGATGAGTTACGCTTCCAAGCTTCCATCTAGGGTCAGTAAACATGTCAACGTTTACATTAGATGTTTTGAGGTTAAGTTTATGAAGGATTTCCTTGATCCTTGTTATTCGCTCTTCTGAAATCTTAAGGTTCTCGTCTAAGAATAATACGTCGTGGAACTCTACGCCTCTTATGCCGGCTTCAGCCACCCTCTTCAGCTGAGCCTCAATGCTTGAGTCTATCTCCGGAAAATATCCTTTGGTCGCAAATCTATCCATAAAGTCCCCTGCAGACCAATGTCCGGAGGCGAACTTTATGTCAAAATCCTCAAAGAACTTATCGAGCAGATCACCCTCAAGATATCCCCTATATGTCGATTCAAGTTTAGATAATCTAGCTTTATCTACTTTCAATCACATCACCAAACAATTTATTTATCCAATAATATTATTATCTTTTTCTACTTTCTGGGCAATATGCGCTATGCAACCTCTGTATTTTAGCGGGATACTTCATATTGTGAAGCTGCCTATTAGCCTAATATCCCTAGATGAGGACCCAACCCTCACTTCATATCTACCTTTCTCAATAATCCATCTATCGCCATTATAAATTGCAAGCGAATCTACGCTAATCTCTATCTCAACCTTCTCCGTTTCTCCAGGATTTAGAAGGCTTGTTTTGTGAAAGCCCTTCAGCTCTTGGAAAGGTTTATCGATCACCCCTCTAGGCGCCCTAATATATACTTGCGCAACCTCTTTTCCAGGGAAACTTCCTGTCTTCGTAATCTCGAATGAAATCTTCACCATGTTACCCGTGTTCTCTACTTTAAGGTTTCCATACTTAAATGTCGTATAGGATAAGCCGAAGCCAAACTCGTAGGCGGGTTCAACGCCGAAAGTATCGTAATACCTGTAGCCAACATATATTCCCTCATCATAGGAGACCACTTGAGGATTATCCCTAGGCTCTCCGGGAAAATTCCATGAAGGGACATCCCAATAATCTCTTGGAAAAGTTGTTGGGAGCTTCCCTGAGGGGTTAATCCTCCCAGTTATAATGTCCGCAAATATTCTTCCAGTCTCCTGCCCAGCCTGCCATATTAGGAGGATAGCATCCACCAGCCCCCTCCACGAAACAACCTCGACCGGTGAGCCTATATTCAGCACGGCAACAACCTTTCTCCCATACTTATGAAATATCCTAGAAATCCTATCTACAAGGCTTCTTTCATCATCACTCAGATAGAAGTCGCCCTTCTCCGGCCTCCTATCGTAGCCTTCACCCGATATTCTACTTATAATAATGAATGCAACATCGTTATTTTCCGCAAACCTTTCTATATCCTTCTCGCTTAAGAAGCCTTCGGGAAGCCTTGGCACTATTGGCATAAATTCGCCAAGAACACCCCATCTCACCTTATATTCCTCTCTATTCCTCATTTCACCCACATACTTTATGTAGATTTTCGCCAGCTCCTCATCGATCTTAAGGCCCCTCTCCCTCACACCCTCCAGGAGTGAGACCACGTATCTTGGATGGGTGTCACCACTCCCTGTTCCACCCTTAATAGTTTCTATTTGACCTGTCCCAAATAGGGCTACACGTTTATCCACACTTATAGGTAGTGTTCCATCATTCTTTAGAAGTATAACTCCCTCGGCGCCCGCCTTATAGGCGACACGTGCATGAGCATCCAGATTCGGTTTATTAGAATATTTATATCCTTTGAAGGAGGGCGAGTTGATGAGGACCTTAAGGATGTTTCTAACGTTTCTGTCGAGAATTTTTTCGCTAAGTCTCCCCTCTTTAACGGCATTTAATATCTCCTCGCGCTCATCCTTTCTTTTAGGATTAATTTGATATGCCTTTCCAGGCATTATCATGTCGTTACCCGCTTCCATCTGCTCTACTGGATTATCTCCAGCAAACCAGTCGGTCATAACAAAGTCTTCGAACACCCACTCCTCCCTCAGGACCTTCGTTAAGAGCCACTTGTTTTGCGAACAATATTTCCCATTTAATTTATTATAGGCGCTCATAACAGCCCAAGGCTTAGACTTTCTGACAGCTATCTCAAAGCCCCTAAGATAAATTTCCCTTAAAGCCCTCTCTGAAACCACGGTATCGATGAAAAACCGGTTTGTCTCCTGCTCATTAGCGGCGAAATGCTTCAGGCATGAGCCCACACCCTGCGATTGAACGCCCCTTACAAAGGCTGCCGCCATCTCACCTGTGAGAAGCGGGTCCTCTGAATAATACTCAAAGTTCCTGCCGCATAGAGGGTTCCTATGAATATTCATGGCTGGCGCAAGAAGTATATCTACACCATACTCCCTAACTTCTTCTCCTACGGCTCTCCCAACCTCTTCTAAAATCTCCCTGTTCCAGGTTGAAGCCAGCATCGTCTCAATCGGGAAGGCTGTAGCGTGATAGGTTAACTCATCACCCTCCCTTCTAGGAGATATTCTAAGACCAGCAGGGCCATCGGCGAAGACCGCTGAGGGTACTCTAAGCCTCTCTATAGGATGGGTTTCGCCAGCAGCACCTGGAACCCGTGATGGAGCGTTGCCGAATAAGCCGGGCAATCCGACACCGACAACTATGCTCACCTTTTCTTCCAGGGTCATCTTAGAAACTATTTCATTGAAATCCTCCAGCGGCATAAACATTCATCCTCCAGCATCTACTATGTCCCTGATGGTATTTAAGAGCTTAATATATTTAAATAGGAGTATAAGAAGTTTCATCGAGTTTTCGTTGCGCCCTTAGATTCCAATAGCCACCGCCTTAATCCAGCCAAGCCTAAGATATAAAACGGCTCTTAAACAAGCATCTATCGCCCTACAAGAAAATAACCATGAATATTATGATAATTTTTAGTGATCTTATAAATAAGTGAGGGGTGTTTTCATTAATATGATTGTTTACATAATTTTAGCGCTCAACTTCTAGCCATGGATAAAGATCCTTCAGCTTACGCATCGCCTCCTCAACCTTCTCCTCGGGATACTCGTAGGGCGGTAGCTTTCCACTCAGATAATCTTCGAAGGCTTGCATGTCGAAGTGGCCGTGTCCACAAAGTAGAAACAGTATCGTCTTCTCCTCACCAGTCTTCTTGCATTTCAACGCCTCATCTATAACGGCTTTTATCGCGTGGCTCGGTTCAGGGGCTGGGACAAACCCTTCAGCCCTCATAAACTGGTGGGCTGCACTAAAGACCTCAACTTGATTATACGCCACTGTCTTAACTATGCCTTCTCTGCTCAATAAGCATAGCGTTGGAGCTTTTCCATGGTACCTCAGTCCGCCGGCATGTATTGGAGCCGGTATAAACATGTGTCCAAGCGTATACATTTTAATCATAGGGGTTAAGCGGGCTGCGTCGCCATGATCATAGGTATAGAAGCCTTTAGTTATAGATGGGCATGCTGTCGGCTCAACTGCCAAGAACTGAACGGCTTTCGGAGCTTTACTTGAAACCTTATCGTAATAGAAGGGCCAGAAGAGCCCTGAGAAGCTGCTTCCGCCACCTATACACCCAACTATTAAGTCTGGGTAGTCATCCGCTATCTCCATCTGTCTCTTAGCCTCCAACCCAACAACTGTTTGATGTAGCAAGACATGGTTTAAAACGCTTCCAAGCGAATACTTAACATTTTTATGCGTTACAGCATCCTCTATTGCCTCACTTATAGCTATTCCTAGGCTTCCAGGGTTATTCGGATCCTCCTTCAATATTCTTCTTCCACTATCTGTGTTAGTGCTTGGGCTCGGATAAACTTCCGCTCCCCATAGCTCCATGAGCATGCGCCTATACGGCTTTTGATTATAGCTCACCTTAACCATGTAAACAGTCGCCTTTAAGCCGAAAAGCATACAGCCGAACGCCAAGGCTGAACCCCACTGGCCGGCGCCAGTCTCGGTTGTTAGGCGCTCAACACCCTCCTTCATCGCGTAATATGCTTGGGCAACAGCGGTGTTAGGTTTATGGCTGCCCGGGGGGCTCACCCCCTCATATTTATAGTATATTCTTGCAGGTGTTTTGAGCATTTTTTCGAGTCTTTCAGCTCTATAAAGTGGGGTCGGTCTCCAAAGCATGTATGCTTCACGCACTTCTTCCGGTATACTTATCCAGCGATCTTGACTAACCTCTTGGATAATGCACTCCTTTGAGAATAGAGCCATTAATTCCTCAGGTTTCACCGGCTCCCTTGTTATAGGATTTATTGGCGGCGGTAAAGGTTTCGGTAGATCTGGCAAAATATTATACCATTGCTTGGGCACATCATCCTCGTCCAGCAGGATTTTCCTCATAGGTCTTGTCCTCTCCTATAATGGTAAATATTGCTCTTATAAGTAATATTTAAGCCTTTTGTGAACAAAAATGTTCCTAATAACACTAAACCCACATATACCTAAATTTTGCCAGATTCTAACCCCGCTGTCCCAAATGTTTCCCGCTTAAAAAAATATTTGGCATAATAGATTCTTGAGGCAAATTCATTCTCTAGCTCCGTTAAGCCCCCGGGCTCCAACCTTATACCCAACTCTTCCTTAAATCCTTGAAGCAAGGTATTTTTTACTTCAGACATACTCACCTCATGATTTAATTCGTCTATGAGTCTAGTCACCGGACTACGAGTACTCGTGCTTCTATCAGCTTCATCGTTGAAAACCGCAAGAGCCTTCTTCAGCATATTTAAATCAGAGCTGACTAAAAGCGTTCCATGATGTAACACAACATTCTTTCTTCTTAGTTGCGCTGAACCCGAAATCTTTTTCCCGTTAACAAATATGTTTCCCGGGGGAATAAATCTTACCGATGAAAGCCCAAGAATCTCCAGACCCCTAATTATCCCCGAGCAGAGAACTCTATAAGATTCCGATATATCCAGCCCTTTTATTAATCGGTCATCTGCATCTAGAACTATAGTGTAATTTAAGTTGCCCAGATCGTGGTAAACTGCACCCCCGCCGGAAAACCTCTTCACCACCTGAATTTTCTCCCTAATACATATCTCTAGATTAACTTCGGCGCAGACCTTCTGAGAGCGCCCTATTATAACCACACGATCATTTCTCCAAAACCTAAGAGTTGGCGGGACAGATTTTTCGATCCTAGCCTGAAAAATGGCTTCATCTATAGCTAAGTTCTTCGCCGCATCTTGCTCTATCTCCAAATCTAATAGTCTCCATGCTTCCAAAATGGAGACCCTCGCATGGAGAAGGATGAAAATATTTTGAGGGGGAGAACCCTGGTCTATTAAATTTCAGTTTATCTGTGGAAGTTTTATGGGAAGAGAAGATTAAAAGGTTTTTCCAGCAATTCTTTAACTCTCCCAAGGAACTTAGCTGCGATCAATCCGTCAACAGCCCTGTGATCTGCGGAGAGTGTGATGTTCATCATCTTTCTAACTTTAACTTCCCCGCCGACAACTACCGGTTTATCTCTTATTCTTCCAACAGCCAATATAGCCACTTCAGGAGGATTTATTATAGCCGTGAAGGAATCTACTTCAAAAACACCTAGGTTGGAAATGGTGAAGGTTCCGCCGGTGAACTCATCTTCACTAAGTCTTTTTTCTCGCGCTTTAGTGATGAGGCTCTCCGTTTTAGAGGCTATTTGAGCAAGATCTAATGAATCAGCTTTCCTCAAAACTGGAACAATAAGCCCGTCTTCAAGCCCAACCGCAATGCCAATGTTAATGTCCTTCGATATCTTGATGCTCTCTCCATCACATAGGGCGTTTAGCTGTGGATACTCTCTTAAAGCCATGGCTACCGCCTTCACCAGCATATGTGTGAAGGATAAGCGGACGCCAGTCTTAGTTTCAATAATAGGAATCAACTCTTCCCTAAGCCTTGCAGCCTCAGTCATGTCAACTTCAACGCTAATGTAGAAATGTGGAATATTGGTTTTACTGTAAGTCATCTTTCTAGCTATAGCGCTACGCATGCCAGATATCGGAATCACTTGAAATCCCTCAAACTCCGGCATCACGACAGCGGCTTCACGCCCAGAGACTATCGAAACAGCCGCAGGGGCGGATGTGGGCGGCGGGGCAGGTTTAGCGGCTTCACGTTTAGCTAAATAGTCTAAAACATCCTTTTCAGTGATTCTTCCCCCAGGCCCGGTGCCAACAACCTGCGTTAAATCGACCCCCCTCTCCCTAGCTATTTTTCTCGCCAATGGAGAAGCCTTTATCTCTCTTTCCAACCTCTTTTCACCCATTTCTTCCGGCGCGCCCACGGCTTGTAGGGGTGTAGGCGCCCCGGTCTCTGCCGCAGCCACGCTTTCTTGAGGAGCCTCTTGAGGTAGGGGTTCTCCTTCTTCAGCTATGTAGCCTATGACCTTCGCCACCGATACAATTTCTCCTTCATGTGCCAGTATCCTCTTCAATATGCCGGAGCTTCTAGATTCGACTTCGAGAACAGCCTTGTCTGTCTCAACCTCTAGGAGAGGCTCCCCCTTCTCTACTCTTTCACCCTCCTTCTTCAGCCACCTGAGTATTTTTCCCTTTTCCATCGTTTGGCCAAGCTTAGGCATGATGATCTCAACAACCATAATACTCTTCCCTCCAATCTAAACTATTTTTTTCACGGCATCTATAATTTTTTCCTTGCTCGGTATAACTTCCGCCTCAAGCACTGGGCTCATTGGTATCGGGACATCAGCCCCTGCAACCCTGATTACAGGCGCATCCAAGTAATCGAATGCCTCCTCCATTATTAGGGAGGCTATTTCAGCTCCAAACCCGCATGTTTTACATGCCTCATGAACGACTATGGCTCTATGGGTTTTCTTCACAGACCTGATGATAGTATCTAAGTCAAGGGGCTTTAGAGTTCTCGGATCGATGACTTCAACCTCTATTCCCTCTTTAGAGAGCTCTTCAGCTGCTTCTAGGGCGAAGTGAACCATGCGTGAATAGGCTATTATCGTGACGTCTGAACCTTGTCTTTTAACATCTGCAACCCCTAGTGGAACAGTATATTCAACCTCCGGGACCTCGCCTTCAACGTTATAAAGCATTTTATGCTCGATGAATAGAATTGGATTATTATCCCTTATACATGTCTTCAATAATCCTTTAGCGTCGAAGGGTGTTGAAGGCATCACGACAAATATGCCGGGTGCATGAATAAACCATGCCTCCCAGCTCCCAGAATGATGTGCGGCTATACCTCTACCAGCCCCAGCCTGCGTTCGATAAACGACAGGGACGATTGATTTACCGCCAAACATATACCTATTTTTAGCGGCAATATTCACTATCTGATCCATAGCCAAAGTTATAAAATCTATATACATTATTTCAGCCACCGGCCGCATCCCAGTCATGGATGCTCCTGCAGCGGCTCCAGCAATGGCTGCTTCAGATATAGGCGTATCTATAACTCGCTCAGGGCCGAATTCATCATATAATCCTCTCGTGACACCGTAAGCTCCACCATAAATGCCTACATCTTCCCCCATTATAAAGACCCTCTTATCTCTTAGCATTTCTTCCCTTAACGCCTCATTCAACGCCTGCCTATAATTGATTTTACGCATTTTCAACCCCATTTTCTTGGCTGTCGCTAAGTCTCTAATTGAGGTATTTGTATCCGCGTAAATCTCAGCGTATACGTCTTCATAAGCTGACTTAATAGGTGGATGCGGGCTATTCAACGCGTATTCTACTGCCTCATTTATTTCTTTTGAGACCTCTTCCTCTAAAGACTTAAATCCGCTTTCATCAAGTATTCCCGCATCAATCAATTTTTTGGAAAAACTTCTTATAGGGTCTTTGGATTTCCAGAATTCCTCCTCCTCTCTAGTCCTATATCTTCTTGGATCGCTTAACGAATGCCCATAATACCTGTAAGTTTTGCATTCGACGAGTGTTGGACCCCCGCCTTTTCTAGCATTCTCAACAGCTTTTTTGACGGTCTCCTTAACATTAAGGACATCCATGCCATCGGCGATAACCCCAGGAATATTATATCCCTTTGCTCTTTCAGCGATATCTTCGAATGGAAAAGCTCTCTTAACTGACACCGACATCCCATAAAAATTGTTTTCACATATATAGATCACTGGAAGCTTCCATATTGCCGCCATATTTAGCGACTCATGGAAAGCACCTGTGTTAGCAGCTCCATCGCCGAAAAAGCATAAAACAACCTGATCGGTTCCCCTCATCTTAATCGATAAGCCAGCTCCTGTAGCAACTGGAATATTTGATCCAACTATGCCCGTTGCCCCCAGATTCCCCGCGCTTACATCGGCAACATGCATTGACCCGCCCTTACCCTTACAGTATCCTGTAGCCTTACCGAGAAGCTCAGCCATCATAAGCTTTAGATCAGCGCCCTTCGCTATACAATGTCCATGACCCCTATGAGTGCTTGTTATATAATCGTCTTTACGTATGGATGCTATGGCGCCTACGGCGACAGCTTCTTGACCTATATACAGGTGGGAAGCCCCCTTAGCAATATCACGCATCAGAAGATCCATATACGCTTCTTCGAATTTTCTTATGCGCATCATCTGCCTCAGATACCCGATTAATTCCTCAGGAGTGTGCTTCTCGAGCATCAAGTTACCCCCAGGCTGGATTTAAGTGAAGGGCGTTATTTTCAGATCTTCCAAGAAAAATGCTTGGAGCGACCATTTAAAGCTTTCTTTATAGGTTTAGCTTTAAGGACATGGGTAAAGTCATGCGGGAACCTTTATAATAAATATAAAAATTTTAAAATTTTAACTATATTATTTAGTAGTCGCTTAGTGAGGTTAGGTCTATGTTAAAAGAGTATGATGTGGCGGTTATAGGTGCAGGTATAGGCGGCTATGTCTCAGCTATCAGATG
>JAOAJJ010000035.1 GCA_026414245.1 Candidatus Bathyarchaeota archaeon | reverse complement strand
CCTAATAGCCTCAGCAAGTCTAGACCTTCCAGGAATAGCCGATAACCCTGCCTCAACAATATCTCTTATATTGCTTGTCGCGAAGGCTGAACTTATCATGGCGCTAACGAACATCTCGCCGTAGATACCGTTCTTCACGTGGGATAGGCAAGCGTCCCTATACGCTAAATCGGCGGCTAGCTCCGGGTTGCCGGGAGCCACATAACCCCACATATCAGCCCTGATCTGAGCTCCAATCCATTCCCTATACGGGTTCATGTATGTTGCTGTTTCAGGAGGCTGCAAGCCATTAACAAGGTTTCTGTAGGCTGCACGCTCAGCCGTATAAACTTGAAGATATGGAAGTAAATGCAGCCATGTTTCACCGACATTCATGGCTGTGAAGTTTGGTCCATAGTTCTCCAGAATATGCAGGTTGATTATAGTGTAGTCTATGTCGTCGTCGCGAGCCATGCGGCTTATTTGACCGCGTAGAACACCTACACCAGTCCTCTTAAACAGCTTATCAATATAAGAGAGCCTATCTCTCAACCATTTAGGTGCATCCTCAGGCAGATTTGGTAGAGGTGGAAAATAGTCTCTTAGCGGATACTCGCCTGCGATGTTTAGCCAAACCTCAATCTGCTCTTTGTTAAGACCCTCAACAGGCTTACCGAGCAGGCAGCCAGCGCATCGACCTAGCCAACCTCCATAAATCTTATCAAATAAATCCTCGTCAGAGAGCTTAATACTCATCTTCTCAAGCTTCCTTGGGCGCTCAGCTGTTATCCCGGAAAGATCGGAAGGCTCCCTATATGGAAAACCTGGTTTAAGCTGGCATCTCCCTAAAGCCTCAAAAAGAGCTTCCAACTCAGGTAAAGTCATGTCTTCAATCCTTAAAGCCTTCTCCTCGACCCCTGTAACATCAAAGCCTTCCTCCTTCCTCTGTTTTATCTCATCCTTAACCAGCTGCCTAAAATCATCGACCCGCATACAAGCCACCTAAAAAATAAGTAGTGCTGGAAATTATTTAAGAATTTTCAATATAAATCGAAATGATGTGGATGCTGATGTAAAGGGGAATGCCACCATTAAGAACCTGAAGATTAAGGTTTTATCTTCGACACATATCTGTTAAGCAGTTAATTTAACGATATCTCGAGTTAAAGGTTGAGCCGGCTGAACAACACTTATATCAATGCTGTTCCTCGTTCCCGAAATTGTAAACCCTGCAGGCTGAACACATGCTCAAAAACATCATTTAACCTAAATGAGAGTGAGCGTCTAATATCAAGCCTCTTCCCAACTATTTGGATGCATATATCTACAGACCCAAAAACTAAAACATTTTTCATCCTATCCTATCTAATCGTATTATAAGTTTTCCGCTCAAATTTAATAAACTCAAGCTTTTTCAGGTCTTCATACTTATTTTTGCTTCACAACATCAAGCGCGACCTTTTCAGCGTTCAACATGTAAGTTAAAAAATATTTAAAGAGCGTTTGAACCGAAATATTATGCGTGGGTGCGACTGCGTGGAGGCTTTAAGATATGGGTAAGATTTCAATCTCTGATACACGGGATTATTTTTTGAGGGATGGTGAGAAGTTCTTTTATCTTGCGGATACATGCTGGAGCGCTTTTACCAATCCGTCTCTAGAGGAGTGGGAGTATTATTTAGAGTATAGGGGGATGCAGGGTTTTAACGCTATACAGATAAATGTTTTGCCGCAGCATGATAGGAGCGTGTCGGAGAATTACATGGATCCATTTGAGCCTCTACCTGACGGAGGATGGGACTTCGGTAGGAGGAATGAGAAGTATTTTGATAGGGCGGAGAAGATGGTGGAGATGGCTGTGGATAGGGGGTTCACGCCAGCCCTAGTAGTTTTATGGTGTAACTATGTTAGGGGGACGTGGGGCTCAAAAATAAGCCCAAAGAGGATAATACCGATGGAGCATCTGGAGGAATATGTAACCTATGTGGCGGAGAGGTTTGGAAAATATAATCCAATATTCGTGATAAGCGGGGACACAAACTTCGAGGCAGAGGACTCTATAGCCTACTATAAGACCGCGATGGACATAGTTAAGAGGGTGGCGCCCAGCTCCCTAACAACAATGCACCTGATGGGCGGATTATGGGAGATACCTGAGGTATTCGTGAAGTCACCTAACTACGACTTCTACATGTATCAGTCCGGGCATCATAGGGAACGCCAGCACCTCCCATACGAGCTCGCCCAAAAATTCTACAATATGCCGGTTAAAAGACCCATAGTGAATGGGGAGCCATGCTATGAGGGGTTAGGCTCTATAGGAGACCATGAGAAGTATGGTAGGTTTAATAGTTTTGATGTGAGGAAAGCTATATGGCAGAGTCTCCTCTCAGGGGCGAAGGCTGGAGCCGCTTATGGAGCCCACGGCGTATGGTCTTGGCAGAGGGGTGTGAGGGAATACGGGTACGCTGCAGCTTACAGTATTCCATACGACTGGAGAACAGCATTGCATTTTTCAGGAGCCTTCGATGCAGCCTTCGCTAAATGGATATTTGAGAAATATGATCTCTTCGATATTAAGCCGGCTAACGAGAGCCTTCTAAACAAGAGTTCTGAGATAAGAGTTTCCAAAGGGAAAGATAAGATAGTCATCTATGCGCCTTTTAACGCGGAGATAAAATTGAGCGCTGAGTTTTCATCCTATAAGTGGGAGGGAATAGAGCTTAGAGGGCGAAGAATTTTTAAGCCAAAAATCGAAGTTGACGGAGGTCGTCTAACTGTGAAGACAACGGAATTCAACGGAGACATCCTGATAATAGGGGCTAAAGCCTAAGCGGAAATGGCTATAAAAGTGCCCATGGGAAACGATTAATCTATCGGAGATCATGGCAGTCCATAATCTATCCTTCTTAGACCCTTATGTGAGGGGAGAGATTAACGAGGTAAAACGCTATGACGATTGTAGCGGTGTTCGGAAGAGAAGATGGAGACTATGGCAAAAATATATCTACTATAGAAAAGCAGGTTAAAATAATAGTAAAAGCAGTGGCAGCATAATGTGAGCATCCATAGAGAAAACTGTTTCTGAGAGCGCATGTTCACCTTTAAGATTTTAAAAATGGTTTAGGATTTAGAGTAAGATTGAAACGCGGATTTACGAGGTGATATTGTTTGCTGTCAAAATATGAAATTGAACTCCTCCCTATTGAGGAGAAGGATCGGCTTATGGAGAAGTATGGCGAGCGCTTTCTCTATGAGGAGAGGGCTGACATATATGGATGCTGCATTAAGCTTTTGACTGACATAAAATACGTGAAGGAGCGTTGGGAGGAGAGCTTCTATCCAATGTCAGCGCATGTTCGTTCCCATGGAAGGCTGGTGGTGATAAGCGAGGAGGGCGAGAAGCAGCGTGTGCTTTACGACCCGCTCTCCAAGACAGCCTTCTTAATCAACGTGGACTATTACGGTTGGATTAAATCCCTAGCTCTAAGCCTCGCAAGCGATATTCTCGAAGACAGCCATGGGATAAATTCCGTTCACGGCGCATGCGTAGATGTGGATGGTAAAGGGGTCTGCTTAATCGCCCCTCCGGGAACGGGTAAAACCACGCACACCTATGGTCTCCTCAGAGTTAAAGGCGTACGAGCGGTTTCAGATGATTGGTTTTTCGTACGCTTAATGGGAGGCCAAGCTGTCGCATTCGCCTCAGAGAAAAACTTCTATATTCAGGCGGATATAGCTGAAGTCTGGGGTGAGTATCAGAGACTTGTGGAGAAAGCCGAATTCGACTCGAAGGGAAGGGCTGTGGTGAACATAAGGTGGATCGTGGGAAAGGGGAAGATTTTACCTATGACGACTTTAAAGAAAGCTATATTGCTTAAGCGGGACCCTGAGGATAAAACAGTCTTTAATGAGCTCTCGCCGGAGGAAGCCTCCCGCTACATAGAGTCTGTTGGCTTCTGTAACCCCCATATACTTGTAAGGGATGAAAGGAAGACGAGATTGAGGCGGCGTTTCTTCAGGGAAATGTTTAATTCCCTAGAAACATATATTGTGAACACAGCGTTTCCCATAATTCAAAGCCACAAAGCCATAAGAGAAGAGATCTTGAGGCTTTAACATTTAACGGCGTTTTAATGTTGAAATAAGCTTTCAGGAAACAGCTTACAGGTACGCTTCGGTTACATATCTATGCATCATTCTGTGACTGTTAAAATAGGATGCAAGTTTCCCTATGGAGTTCTCCATAAGCCTTATCCACTCGTCTCTCCGCCCATAGTACATTGGAGCTATAACGTGCTCTAGCTTCCCATATAGATCGTTTAGCTCCATAGCCAGCTGCTCCTCTATAGGCATAAGCCTTCGCTCCTCTGGTGTTGGGCCAATAGCCCATCCGGTGATACCCTCTATCCAACCTTCAATCCACCAGCCGTCTAAAACGCTGAAGTTTATCACGCCGTTATAGGCCGCCTTCATACCGCTTGTGCCAGAAGCCTCCAGAGGTGGGAGCGGTGTATTCAGCCAAACATCGACCCCTGAAACGAGCTTAGCGGCTATCTCCACATCATAGTTTTCTAGATATGTGATCTCAATCTCGCCCTTAAGGATGCTTTTATATCTAAATATTTCCTCAATCATCTTCTTCCCGGGCTCATCTCTCGGATGGGCTTTCCCGGCGAAAATAAGCTGAATTCTTCCCTTCTTGTTCACTCTCCTTAACCTATCTATGTCTGAGAATATTAGGGTATGCCTCTTGTAGGCAGTAGCTCTTCTAGCAAAACCGATGGTTAGCGTCTCATAATCCATTTTAACGTCAGTTACGCTGTTAATGTAGTCTATGAGCCTTCTCTTAGCCTCCATGTGAGCCCGCCATATCTCGCTGCTGGGGATTATGTCCACCCTAGAGAGCAGCTCCGGCTCATGAGCCCATCCGGGCAGATACTTATCATATAGTCTCCTAAAGCTCTCACATGTCCAAGTGTAAGGGTGGACGCCGTTGGTTATGGCGTGGATCTCGTAGCTCGGGAACATCTCTCTAGAAACAACCCTATGCCTCTTAGATACGCCGTTAATGTAGTCGCTTAAATTCAGGGCTAGAAGCGTCATGTTAAGCATGTCCTCACCGCCAAGCCTCCTCAATAAGTCAAATGGTACTATTTCGCCTAGAACCTCGCGGACAAGGTCGTATGGGAACTTGTCATGTGCAGCCTCAACCGGAGTATGCGTCGTGAATATACACATGCTCCTAACCCTATCAGCATCCATGTTATATCTGCGTAGTAGCTCTAGGGTTAGGAGACTTGAGTGGCCTTCATTCATGTGATACTTACGTATCTTAATGCCTAGACTCTCCAGTATCCTCACTCCGCCAATGCCTAAAACTATCTCCTGCTTAAGGCGGTATCTCTCATCGCCTCCATAAAGATGCGATGTGATCTCCCTATCCTCACGAGAATTTCCCTCAACATCAGTATCCAGAAAGTATACTGGAACAATGTTTTCTCCAGCACCCTTAACATTGTAGACCCAAGCTTTAACTCGAACATCTCTCCCCTCGATCTGGACGCTAACCTCTACAGGCAAATTTTGGAGAAAATCTTGAGGATTCCATGGGTCAGGATGCTCAATCTGTCTCCCATCCCGCGTCAACTCCTGCCTAAAGTAACCTTTCCTACTAATCAGGGTAACTGCCACCAGCGGAATATTTAGATCCGCACTAGACTTTACCACGTCGCTAGCTAGAACCCCTAATCCACCGCTGTAGGTATGCATTTTATTTGACAGCGCGATCTCCATTGAGAAGTATGCAATTCCCTGTTTCATTAACTCTTCTCCATATTTAGCCACATATATCAGCCCTTTAAAGATATGTGTTTAATTCTTATCGTCATGTAAGTTGGTTGAGCTTATAGGCTATGACAGTCGCGGGGGAAACTATAAAATTTTCCCATCATCTCATGTTCATAATAATATTCCCTAAAAAATAAAAAAATGTTAGATTCTATTGGATGGAAGATTTGGTTTTATGCATCTACTTGGGTTGAGCAGCTTCCTCCGCTGGTGCTTTTAATGCCGGCAGCTCCGGGAACTTCTCCTTCATCCTTGCTTCAGCAACTATAGCTGCTTCGCTGAGGATCTTTTGGGCTTCTTCACTGGCAGCCTCAAAGTCTGGCGTCATACCCGTTACCTGGCTGGCTTCAATCATTATCTCATCTAGCAGCGTTGTTATCTCACTCAGCTCACGTTCAGCGCTTGGAAATACTCCGGCAATGCTTGTGCGTACACTTTGTAGAATCCTTCCGACAGGCGCTAGAACCGCAGCTACATTTCCAATCTCAGTTACTGTTTTAAGCCTTAGGGCTACTCTTTCAAGAGCCAGCTCCGCATTCATCATAAAGTTGGCCATCTTCCTTATCTCAGCTAGCTCATTAGCGTAAACGTTTGCCCTCCTCAAGTCATGTTTAGAGTAAGCGTCAACAACCTTCTGGAAGAGAGACTTATCCCTCTGCGTTAGGAGACTTATGGCCCCGTTCAGATACTGGATTTGGGCTTCGATGCGCTTAGTAGCCAACTCAATCTTATGTTTAAGCGGAGGGCCGGGTTTAAGTGCAGCTGTTATACCGGTTTTATATTCAGACCACTCTCTGTCAAACTTAGACATAGCCTTCTAACCTCGCTGAAAGGTTAATGTATAAAAGTATTTAAGCCATCATACTACGTGAAGATTTATTGGTTTAATATGCTGTTTGAGGGGAGGGCGGCATCCCGCTTAAAACTTAACTCGCACATATATTGCCTCATGTTAATTATGGTTAAATGCTTCCCCTCATACTTTATGCTTTTGGTGAGAGACCCATGAACGTTGATGAAGCCGCCGAGCTATCGAAGAACTTTAAGTCTATTAGTAAAACCTTTAGTGAGGTAGCTGAAGCCGTGAGCGGTACTGTGCAAGCTGTCAAGCCTATTAAACGCCTAGCTGGCTGCCCCAAAAGTGGCGGTTTAGGTTCGAAGCTCATTACCGCTGGGATGGCGTGTATAATCTTCCCGGAACCGGTAATCTCGGAGATTACTGGGTCAATGCTGATCGCTGCCGGCGTATTGATTGAAAGTAGGAGGGGGCCGACGATAACAGACGTGTTTAGAGAGATTAGAAGAATAACTAATGATCTGAGGAAAATTAATGTGGAGATATGAAAACTGCAGTAATCTGCCCGCTAACTGTTTACGGATGGAAGTAAAGGTGTAAAGGATATTTGAATAACCTCTTCCATCGACTTTATCAATGCTCTTTAATTGGTTTGCGCTCCTTATTTATTGCTGCCTCGCCTCTGTTTTACATTCATAATGTTTCGAGCTTTAGCCTTAATCTTCGCCCCTCTTTACCCGAAAACTCTTATCAAATAGATTGTTTGCCTCATTTTAATAGCATGACTACGCCTACTACAACTAAGATTAATCCCGTGGCCATGAGCATTAATGCAGCGGTCTTCTTAGATGAGAGCGCTAGCAAGCTAAACCATATTATGGCTCCCGCAGCCAATATTGGAGCTAACAGCAACGCTATGATGATTAATAAAAGCGCCATGAGAAACTCTATGAGTAGACGTAGCATCATTCTAACCCACCTCAACTCTTTTCGCTACGAATAGATTTGTTCAACCTCCTTTTATCTTTTAATGGCTCCTTACATGACGGGCATCTTCCATCCTCCATGTCTGCCTCCGTTAACTCGCGTCTACAGTAGGGGCACTTAGCAACTACTTTAATGTGCCTGCGGAAGAAGCGGTAGTGCCATGGATCTAACGGATCCAACTTTAATCCTCTATAAATAGGGAGGCGTTAAGCCAGATAAAATTAACTGCTGGAAAAAAATATTCGCTTAAAAATATTCCGGTTTATTCAAGCGCCTTTCACCGCTGACTCCGTCGAAGGGAATGAACACCATTGGAAGAGAAGGGGAAAATTATATGTTTAAGCTTTGCTTTTAGGTTCTATATGTTTAGGGTTATCTCAGATAGCCGTGTAAAGTCTCCCTGGTTATTTCATCTCAACACTGGTTCATGCAACGGCTGCGATATCGAGATAGTTGCAGCCTTCACTCCACGCTATGATCTCGAGCGATTCGGCTGCCTGCCCGTCGGCTCTCCACGCCATGCAGACGTCCTATTGATCACGGGCCCTGTCACGCGCCAGATGCTGCCCCGCCTAATTAGGGTCTACGAGCAGATACCTGAACCTAAAGTCGTCGTGGTTGTGGGCACATGCGCTTCATCTGGAAGCCCATTTCTCGGCAGCGAGATGATTGAAGGGCCCGTTGACAGAATTATTCCAGTAGATATCTATGTCATAGGCTGCCCACCCAGGCCTGAAGCAATAGTTAAGGGTATTGTCACAGCTGTAATGAGGAAGTTTAGGTGACGCATAATGGTTGTTGAACGTGGTGTGGAGAAGGAAAGGGAAAAGGAGGTTGAAGTGGAGTATACTAGGCTGCGCATACCTTTCGGCCCAGTCCACCCGGCCCTTAAGGAGCCTGTCTCATTAAGGGTCGCTGTCAGGGGGGAGGAGGTTGTCGACGTGGATATGGTTTTGGGTCACGTTCATAGGGGTATAGAATCTCTCGCCGAGAGCCGCAATATAGTTCAGACACTTTATTTAATTGAGCGTATATGTGGAATCTGCTCCCACAGCCACACTACATGCTTCATCCAAGCGATAGAGGATATCAGCGGCATAACACCCCCGGATCGGGCACTATATCTTAGAACACTAATCTTCGAGATGGAGAGGCTGCACAGCCATCTACTGCTGCTCGGCGTTATGGCCTACGAGATCGGGTTCGACACACTCTTCATGTTCATGTGGCATGTTAGGGAGAGGGTTCTCGACTTATTCGAGAAGATTACAGGTAACCGCATCCACCACGCCATGAATACCATAGGTGGGGTTAGATGGGATTTAACACCTGAGATGGCTGAAGAAGTAAACGCTCAAATGAGGGAGATAGAGAAATCCATCAGATATATTCGCGATGTCTTTACAGATGGAACCGTTGAGAAGAGAATCTGCGGCTTAGGGGTTCTAGGCTACGGCGAAGCCGTGAAGCTATGTGTGGTTGGGCCGACGGCGAGGGGCTCCGGTGTGAACATTGATGTGCGGAAAGATCACCCATACGCCGCCTACGATGATCTGGAAGGAGAATTCTCCGTGATTGTGGAGAGGGGCGGCGACGTTTACGCTAGAACCGAGACCCGCATCCTCGAAGCCCTTGAGTCGATAAACGTGGCTAGGGCGATTTTGGATAGGCTTCCAAGCGGGCCCATACGTCCGGAGGAGAATGTTTTTAGACTTATGAGGAAGATCCCTGAGGGCGAATCAGTCTTGCTGGTTGAAGCTCCCAGAGGTGAGCTCCTACACTTCGTTAAGACCGATGGGAAGGGTGGTTTGAAGCGGTTGAAGGTGAGGACCCCAACATTCTCCAATCTGCTAAGCCTAAAACCCATGCTAGTGGGATGCGAAATAGCGGATATACCGGCCATAGTAGCCTCCATAGATCCTTGCCTATCATGCACGAACAGGTTAACAATTATCGATCAAGAAAGCGGGGAGTCTAAAAGCATCGATGTGGATAGGTTGCGGCGTATGGTGAGAAGGAAATGGATGCGTCGGTAGCCTTCCTAACCTCTTTCCCAGCAGCCCTCTTAATAAGCCTCCTATTTGATGGCGTAGACAGGAAGCTCCATGCTAGAATGCAGAAGAGGATTGGACCGCCGATAATCCAGCCCTTCTATGATTTAATTAAGCTGTTTAGTAAGGAGAGGATTGTTCCAGCAACGGCTTCGGTGAAGATGTTTGAGGCTATGCCCATCATCGCCGCAGCAGCCTCGCTGCTAGGCGCATCCATATTGC
>JAOAJJ010000034.1 GCA_026414245.1 Candidatus Bathyarchaeota archaeon | reverse complement strand
CCAACATCCATCTCCTTGGCTAAGGGTAGTATTCTCTCACCCACAAGCTCATCGTCCAATATATTATAGGAGATCATTATTGCCTCAAATTCCCCGGATCTTATCCCCTTCTCCATAGTCTCATGATATCTGTGGCAGCTAAAGCCTATGTGCCCAATAATCCCCTTACTTTTAGCCTCTTTAAGGGCTTTTAAAGCCCCATTTGGCCCCATAACCTTCTCAAATTTATCTGGGCTATTTGGGTTGTGGCATAGATATAGATCTATGTAATCTGTCTTCAGTTTTCTCAGGCTGAGTTCAATATCCTTTACAGCGTCCTCATACGTGAGGGATCCAGTTTTCGTTGACACGTAAAATTCATCCCTCCGACCGCTTAGCGCTAAACCTATTTTTTCTTCGCTGTCGCCGTAGGATCGAGCAGTATCAATAAAGTTTATGCCTAAATCTAAAGCCCTATTAAGCATCTTGCTTGACGTCTCAAAGTCCACCTGCGGCAGCTTTATTGCGCCGAAACCTATTATTGAAACCCTCAGATCAGTTTTCCCAAGCCTTCTCTTCATCATTTCTAAATCACCCTGAACCGTCACTATTCCGCCACCTAGATATAAGTTTAGCCATCATCTCAGCTGGATACGTCGTGTTAAATTTGTTTCTCATAGCCTTTTCAACCCAGGTAAATATGTGTTTTACAGCGAATATTTCACCGCTATCCGCCTCTATAACTCTCCGATTCTCCTCAAGGGGATTTTGAGGCTCAGATTCTCTAAAATCAGCGTGATGGGTAACTATGATAAGATTATACCCCTTAAGTATTTCAGAGAACTTAGCGTCATCGAAGTCTCTCGTCAAAAGATCTTCAGCCCTCTTCTTCACTAAAGCAAGAACTATTTCAGCATCCTTCTCACTTGGATCATTAAAGTAAGTTATGGTCTCGATATGGCGCAAAATTTATCCATCACCACGCCTCAACTCTAATAACTCTGATAGTTAATAAATAAAAAACAATGATATTTATTGCATTATGTTTTTGCAATGGCTGGAGAAAACGATATTCTTAATGCTAGATCGGCAGCATCTTTTAAAGAAATCAATAAAAAAGGTTTTGGAGCGGACTTAAATATGGATTTTTCGCCTACTCGAGTGATACCTCGCTTATCTCACTTAAATCAGCGAGGCTGTTTGCTTTTATCTTCCCATCGCTAACAGTATACAGCGTTTCGTTTATGTAAAGTGCTCTTTTAACCTCATAGATTGGATCAATTTCCCCGTCCATTATGTGGCTTACTCTACCCCTCAATATTATGCCCTCCTCCGGTGAAACATGAAATACATAGGCTCCCTGAAATACTGGTCTACCATATGCCCAGGGCGGTCTTTCTCCAGGATAATCCTCCTCAAATATCTTCGCCTCCGTGATAGGGATCACGAGCAAGCTTCTTCTCTTGTCAAAGAGCAATGCATGGTGGTCGAATAAGACTGGCGAATGCGTACCCCTATCACCTATAACTATCTTGGCAACCTCCTCCGGACGCTCCATATCGGATATGTTGAAGAGCGATATTTTTAGTCCCTGATACCAAGCGAAGTCGCCTTCTTCAGCTGGAACAGCCTCCTTACCAATCCCAATTAAGTAGTCTTCACCATACGGGTGGAGGTAGTCGCTGTACCCCGGTATTTTAAGCGCGCCTAGAACCCTTGGATTGGAGGGGTTTGAGAGGTTGATTGTGAAGAGCGGGTCAACTTTCTTAAATGTTACCAGATAGCATCGTTCACCCATGAAGCGCGCGGCATATATTTGTTCTCCGGGAGCTAAGCCCTCAATCTTCCCAACTATCTCCAAACTATCCATTTTCAGAATGTATACGTTGCTCTCCATGCTGCCATCATTGGGGTTGTAGAGGGTTGTGGCTGCTCTAAAGTAGCCGTTATACTCATCCATTGAGAACTGATTTAACACGTTTCCGCGGATTTCACCTTTTGCTTCACATTCAACCCTCAGCCCATCTACAGCTATTCTATAGACTTCTGTTTTGCCCCAGCCGCCAAAAGATCTGTCCAGCACTGGAAAAGTTATGTAGAGGTTGCTTCTAGACATATATATGCATGACGCATACCCTGTTAACACGGATTTCACGGTTAAACGGCTTACATTCGAGGCGTCTATGGCTGCGATCAACGTGTAGCTCGACGGCGCCTCTATGGAATCCGAGTAATATATGTCTGATGGAAGATTCTCCCTCCAGACGCCATTAACCGCCCATCTTGGGAGAAGGGTTAAATTCTCCGCTAAAACAGGGTACGCTAGAACCATGTAGATGTAATTGCCCATCATTCTGGAAGATACGTAGCTTCCCTCGAAGATGACTTCGCCGAGTAAAGCAGGCTTCTCCGGTGCAGATATGTTGAAGACTTTAACTGATGTTCTCCATGGAAGGAGATTTGGGAGCGGAGCTACAACTACTTCTTTCTCGGCTTCTTCAGGCAGCAGAATTATCATGAATGATTCTTCAACTAGAACTATAAGCTTATCTTCACCCACGAATAAACCGATTATGTTTCCATTAACATTGATCTTTGAAAGAACCCTCATCTCTTCAGGTGGGTACGCTTTAACTAGGCTTATTAACCCCTTAGATGAAGCCGCGTAGATTATCCGCCCATCCGTCTTAACGATATCAGCTTCATCAACCCCTTCAACCTGAATATTAGTTGTCGAGTAATCCGGCGTTCTAGATGAGGAGATGGCTTCGGCGAAGGCGCTCACTGTAGCCTTAAAAGTCCTTATAAGCCTCTTTATGAGGGGATCGCTCTCAGCGGACCTTATTTTGGCGCTAATAAAGCCGGCAAGCTCATCTTTGGAGCTAAAGGTTTTTAGGAGACTAGGCTTTTCATTATCGCTTACCTGAAAGAACGCCATTATCGCCCATGCAGCTGCCACCGTAGTTAAGGCTAGCAACACCATGGCAAGATATACGCGAACCTTCAACTTTAATCACCACGAAATATTCTTGCATGGTGGCTCATTACTCTATATTTTAGTACAATTGTTCAAGTGGGTTGAACAATCTTAAACCTTAAACTACTCTTTAATTGATTATTTTTATGGAGCATTCATATGAGAGAGCCTGATTTAGAATCCAGCCTTAAGGGTAAGACGCTTAAAGTCTACATGTATCTGTTGGAGAGATCTGGCTCTAGAGTCGGCGTCAGGGAAGTTCAGAGGCAGCTGAAATTCTCGAGCCCAAGCCTAGCGGCATACCACCTTGATAAGCTAGTTTCCCTTGGACTGGTGGGAAAAACCGCCACGGGCGAGTATTTTCTCGCCCAGGAGGTTAAGGTCGGCGTTTTAAAGTTCTTTGTTAAGTTGGGGAGATATATGGTGCCTAGGTTCATGTTTTACGCTGTCTGGGTGACGAGCATGCTCATCACTTACATTATATTCTACGAGCATAATTGGAGCGTTCACAACATTATAGCATTAATGTTTGGCTTGATAGCCTCAATAATCCTCTGGGCTGAGACAATTAAACTGGTTATTGAGAGCCGTTCAAAAACATAGAATAATTAAAGGGAACAGAAATAAATAATATTTGAGATGGATGAGAATGAAGAAAACTTTCCTCAACCTAATATTTGCAGCGGTTCTCGGCGCAACCCTAGCCCTAATGCCCCTCCTGTTTCTTCGCATAAACCCTGCGAGCGTGGATGTGGAAGCATTTGATGAGATGAAAACTGAAACGCCAGAAAACGCAAATCTGGTAGATAGGGATGAAAGTGCAGAAACACTAGCCATACCTAAAGCTCCGGTTACAGATGTCAATTGGCTTGACCTCGCATTAAAGTTCGTCCTCGGAGCCATATCAGCAGCAGCCATCTCGATAATCGTTAAAAGAAAATTAAGAGTTTAGAACTAAAATCTATAGATTAAGAACTCTAAAATAATGTGAAGCTCATCCCATTCATCCTCGCCTCTCTCACATTTTATAGGTTAATGCTGAATATTAGTTATGCAATGACCCATATACTATCCATTAAATACGGCTCCAACAAACAATATTACTGGAAGCTGAAACAATGATTTTCCAAGCAGCGGATCTAGGCGCATCAAAGTTGCTGCTGGAAAATTAATGAAAACTGACAGGAATATCATCGCTCACCCCATTTATTTTCCTCACCCTGCAAGATCTCTACCCGTATAAATTTTCTCAGAGAAATAAAATCTGAGAAAAAGTCTTCGAGATACCAATCGGCAATAACATTCAGGTCAGATGCTTTCCAGTCAAGTAGATCACATAGTTAACCAACATAATAGCGACAGAAAACATTAAATTTTGCTTTAATCACCAGAATATTTGGCTGGGCCCGTAGCTCAGCAAGGATAGAGCACCGGGCTTTTAACCCGGGGGTCGGGGGTTCAATTCCCCCCGGGCCCGCCAATTTTTCAATCTGATTCTTGCAAAAAGGGCTTAAAAACGGCTCCGTTTTCGGGGTTCGTGTTCGAACACCAAGGTTAAGGCTGCTTCTACCCGCTATTTCGTAAAGCGCTTTTAAGCATGCTTCTTTCGGGTTTACTCCCATTTTTCGGAGTGTTACACTCAGTTCCCGCGGTATTCTGAATGCTACTAGATTCTCGTTCTTTCTTCGGGCTTCCCTCAAGTGTAACACCATTAAACCAGCCTCCAAACAGAAAAAGAGTATTTAAGGAACTTAAAAACACTGCTAGTTCACGAAATTTGCTAGTTCCCAATATCAGAGTAGAATCTGTAAGGGAGAAAAATATTGGAGCAATAATAGATAGGATTAATGTTCTACTCAACGATGTTGATGTGATCTACATTAGTTCCGACGACTATCTCTTAAGTGTAGCATTAACTTTGGCGGGTCTTAGAGCGGGAAAGAAGATTAGCTATTTTTCCGAAGATGAGATTGTGGAACTGAAAATTTGAGTAGCCCCATATTTAAAAATAATTGGACTAGCGTGGTAAAATTAAACCCTCAGTTTTTCACATTCTATGCTCTCTAATAAATTCAACTTTCAGCCTCTTTGTCTTCATCAGAAGCGCTATAATCACCGTAATAAACACTATTGCTAAAAGAGCTAGCATGCTGATTCTTATATCTCCTAGGAGCGGCGGCCAGGAAAAAACAGCGCTTTCGTTTGATGGTTCTGATAAACCAAACTCGTTCTCCGCTATAATAATGTAATTATATATTCGAAATGGCTGTGTTTCAGAATCAATATAAGTATTAACGTTTGTGCCTACGGCAGCTATCTCTTCATAGATTTTTTGCCAGAATTCCTTTCTAAGAATTCTAAAGCTGAACTCATTCTTCGAGTTGTCAACCCATTCTAAAAGAACACTACCATTCAGAAGTAGAGTAGTCTTTAGATTGGTTGGTTTAGTCGGCTCTATTTTTAGGTCTTCCCCGATATAAAATATTTCAAGCTCAGCGATAGAGGTGTATCCATTAAATGACTTAGGTTCGCCAAAAATTCTAATCCCGGTTCCGCTGACAGTATTAAATTTAAAGATAAATCTTCCAAAAGGTTTTTCCCCGCCTTCAGATGCAATTTCTAATTCGCTCACGTTAACCCAACGCCCCATGTTATCCCTATACTGCACAATCAAATTCATCCAACCACATTTTTCAGAAATATCTCCTTGATAGTAAACTACACGATTTACCCTCAATGTTCTACCGAAAGTAAAACCCCACCAGTCTATAAATCCAAGATTTAAGCTCCTTAAGCTTCTCTTCGTTAAAATTCCATCTCTAATTACATTTAAGTCCTCAAAGGTATTTCTAATGGTAAGCCAGTTGTCTAACTCGCCACAACAAATCGGTGTAGAAAATCTTTTTCTCGCCAAGTTTTCATCGGAAAATTATTCAAAGGTTCAGCGTAGGGCACCTCTGTTTCTATAAGGTAAATTTTCTCACCATTCCTCGACGTTATCAATCCTCCATACCTAATGATCGCTTTCTCAGCCATTTTTTGAGTTCTTAGCGCTATCTCAGTGATGGGCTCAGATGCTGGCAAATTATCTCTATTTGTATTTATGTAAATGTTCATCAGCGGCTTCTTCCATTTCTCTTTAATTTCCTTCTCTCCAACGATTAAGCCGAGAAGCCCGCCCACCGTTGCGGCATTGCAGTCGTTATCCCAGCCAGCTGAATTAGCTATCATTAGGCTCGCCTCGAAGTCCCCATTACCGTAGAGTATCGCCATAACCACGGAAGCCAAATTTAATGGCGAGCTTATCCATCCATAAGAACCATACTCTCTCCATATTTTCTCCCTAGTTTCTCTCCAGTCCCCTGTCTCCTCATGCCACTTGATGACGTTAGAGATAACCTCCCATGTCAAGCTATCTCTTGGAACCAGTGAGAAAGCAGTTTTCACAATTAAGGAGACGTCGCTCTCAAAGAAAGCGCAGCTAAACATAGCGGCATAGAATGCCGCCGCTTCAACAGCGTAATCATCGTTGGTTACACGCGCAAAAAATTTAGCCATTTCATAAGCCTTACTAGGCATTCCCGGATGTATGAGCCCAAAGAGCTCGCATTCGATCTGGGCATCTATAAAACCCCAATACTCATTATTCTTCTTAGAGCCTGTTTCCGGAGGCACATATCCCTTATCCATTAACTCCCTAGCGCGGGCGTTAGCGCACCATATTGCGCTATTTATATGCTCGATCCATTCGTCTCTTATTTGAGAATACGTGATTTCAAAACCATGCTCTTCTAGCATGTGCAGGAAAACCCATTCCATGCTTGTGTCATCGTCTGTAAAAGCCCCTGAAGGAACCCTTGGATAATATGTCACATATGTTGGATTTGGCTTCTCTATAAACCTTCCCTCAGTCGGCAATCCAAGAATGTTACCTATCATCTGCCCCAACCAGCTGCCTAAAACCTTATCATAATAGATTTGGCTGGGTAATTCCCTCACAGTTTTTGCCAAGATAGGAGCATTGATCGCGGTATTTTTCATAGTGAAACTCTCAGTACACTCCACATAGTTTATTAAGCAGTTAGCGAGTAATAGGAGGATTAAAGAAAATAAAGTGATTTTCATACTCATTTCAGGATTGCTCCGCTACTTGAAAAACGTAGCTTCCAGATCCAATTTCGAGAATTAAGTAATTCTCCTCTTTTCTGACGAATGTTATTTCCGGGGCTTCGTGAATAAAGGTTTCATTCTTCCATATGATTCTTTCGTTTTCTCTAATTACGGGATTTTTTAAGCCAAGCAACGGAATATAAACTTCTCCCTTGCTATTAACAGGTATCTTGACCTCGAGAGTTATCGAGTTATTATCCCTCCTCCATTTCGATATTACTAATCCGCGAATTGTTTTTAGGGAGGCACCGGCATACTTAAGGTCGCTGGGAACATGGGGTTTGATTATTATTTTTTCAAAGCCTGGCTTCGATATATCGGCATTTATGCCAGCCAAAGCCTTATAAAACCATGCATCTATGCTGCCGAGCATGATGTGGTTATGGGAGTTCATTCCCGAATTTGTTAAATATTCCCATCTTTCCCATAGTGTTGTCGCGCCTTCCCTAACCATGTATCCCCAGCTCGGATATGTTGTCTGCGTCACAATTTTATAGGCTACGTCTATGTACCCATATCTCGTCAGTACATCGAAAAGATACTTTACTCCAACTATTCCACAATTAACATGATAATCTCGAGCGATAGTTAAATCCTCTATTAGTTTCCTTATCACAGACTCCCGCTCATCTATTGGAACAATATCAAAGTATAAGGGAAGAGCGTTAATAGTTTGGCTATAGCTGACTGGTAAGACGGCATCTAAGGCTTCCTTTAACGGCGCATAGTATTCCCCTTTCAAGTACTCCCTATTAAATGCTTCCTTTATTTTTTCAGCGATCTCGGCATAAAATTTGGCCTCTTCCGCCCTACCAAGTATTTGCGCAACTCTAGACAATAGTAATGTAGATTCATAGTAGCATAATGTGGATACCGCTTCACCCGGTGTATATGGAGACTTTATTTGTCCTGGCGGACACCAATCCCCATACTTGCTAAATTTCAATATATAATTCTCGGCTTTACCGCTCAAAAAATCAACCCACTTTTTCATAGTCGCATAGTTTTCTTCAAGAGCCCTTCTGTCACCATAATATAAATATAGGTACCATGGAATGAGTATGCATGCTTCTCCATAAACTGGATCCGCTGGGTAAAGAACCCAGTATGGCGGAACAACATCCGGTACGCTTCCATCCTCAATTTGAGTCGCTCTTATATCGCGGAGCCACTTTGTATAAAAATCTGCCATGTTAAAGTTATATATTGCTTCTTCAGCTGAAAGCTGTGCATCACCCATCCAACCCATACGTTCATCTCTCTGCGGGCAGTCTGTAGGAACACTCATTAGGTTGCTTAATTGCCCCCACAATATATTCCCATGTATTCTGTTTATTATTTCATTTGAGCATAAGAAGCTACCGGTTTGCTCAACGTCTGCGTGCACAACTATTCCCTCTAAACTATTTATGCTTGGTAAACCCGGAAAACCAGTTACCTCCACGTATCTGAAACCGTGATAAGTAAATCTAGGCTCATAGATCTCGATCCCGTCGCCTTTCAAAATATATACGTCTTCAGCCTTAGCCGTTCTATTTGGCGCAGTATTTATTGTGCCGTCAGGATTGAGTAACTCTGCGTATCTAAGCTTAACTTCTGTCCCTCTTGGACCACTGACAGTTAACCTAACCCAACCGCTAAAATTTTGACCAAAATCAAATATGTAGACATTAGGCTTTGGATTACTAACATTTAATGGCTGGAGCACTTTAACAGCTCTTATTGGTGGGAAAGTTGCTCCTGAAACAAGTCTCCCGCCGGGCGGCTCCACAACTTTAGCTTTTCTCCATGTGGAGTCATCATAGCCGGGGCAGTCCCAACCATCTTTCTCTAATCTAGCATCATAAATTTCGCCATCATAAATATCGTCATCAATTATTGGGCTCTCACCTATCTTCCAGCTCTCGTCGCTAACCACGATTTCTTGACTGCCGTCTGCATAGTTTATATTTATCTGGAGTATCGCTCTCGGCTCTCCATAGTGCTTATGGGAGAAGCCTCCATGGGGCCTAATATTATATCGCCCGTTACCAAGCATTATTCCAACGACGTTCTCTCCTTCTTTGAGATAATCTGTAATATCATAGGTTGTGTAAAGCACGATTTTCTCGTAATCTGTCCATCCCGGATCTAATACGTAATCGTCTACTTTCCGACCATTTATGCGTAATTCATAATAACCTAGACCGCTCACGTAAGCTCTTGCCTGCCTAACCTTACTTTTCACAGTGAAACTTTTTCTAAACATCTTTCCGCCGCTAATCCACTTAGCTCTCCAGTCCTCTGGCTTAAGTAAACCCATCTCAAACTTAGCAATTCTACTCCAAGAGCTTACGCGCCCCTTATCATCCCACCATCTCACCTTCCAATAATAAGTTTTACCACTTTCTAAGGTTTTTCCGGCATATTCAACATTCACCGATTGATTTGAATCTACTCTACCGCTATCCCACATGTCGCCAATATCTTCAAGTATGTTTTCCATAGAGGAGGCAACTAAAACCTGATAAGCTGACTGTTCTCGCCCACGTTCGTGATGCTCCAATTTCCATGAAAACCTTGGTTTAAGAACATCTATACCAAGTGGATCGACGCAATATTCACAGAGCAGATCAAAGGGTTCTTCAAGGAAGAGCTCTTCATCCTTACTCATGAAAACTCTCCCCTATTCTTACACCATTTATAGTTTAATTTTAGGCTTAAATAGTTGCAAGTAAAATAACAATAAAAGGGGAGGCAGCTGGACAAAGCGCATGGTGAAACAT